>NZ_CM001557.1:1622550-1833909 GCF_000273375.1 Bartonella birtlesii IBS 325 | reverse complement strand
GATGAATGCTTCCTGATCCAATTATGTTCCAAAATTGACCAATTTGCGCCAAAGATGGACAAAAATAACAGAAAAAAGCTGATTATTATGCTGAATTATTATACTGAAATGCGATGATGGAATATTAGCTCTTTAAAGCTCTTTTATGGAGAGGCTTTCTTATTGGTTATAAAAAATAATCTATAGAAAATAAAGCAGCAATTTATAATAAATTATTTATATTATTTTTTGTTAATAAATCTATAATAGAATTATATTTATAAAAATAATAATAAAATATTTGATAAATAAATTAATATTCTTTTTTATAAATTATAAAGTATTTTTTTATGCAACATAAATATAGTTTACCATTCCTGATACTTATCGTATGTTTATCAACGGGAGGTTTAATTTCTACAGATATTTTTCTTCCAGCACTTGGAGAAATGCGCCAATATTACCATGTAACTGAGTCCCGGATTCAGAGTGCTATAGCTGTTTTTCTGTTTGCATTGGCACTTGGGCAGCTCATTTATGGACCATTGAGTGATAATTTTGGGCGTAAAAAAACACTTCTCTTTGGTTTGTTTTTATGGTTATTGACCACGCTTAGCGTAATTTATACAGTCAATATTCATGCTTTTCTTGTATTACGTTTCTTACAAGGTTTTGGAGCTTGTGCGGGAATTGTTTTAAGCCGTGCTATTATTAATGATTTGTTGGATAAAAAAGCAGCAGGAAAACTTTACTTGATTGTTTTTCCTTTTATCGGCATGTCACCAGCCCTTGCACCTTTACTTGGAGGGCTATTGTTACAAGCTTTTAATTGGAAAGCTACTTTTATCTTTTTAAGCTTTTTTATATTTTTAACCATTTTGCTCTGTTATTTTGTGTTAACTGAAACATTACCCTCTGAAAAACGTCACCGTTTTTCTTTTATGGGATTTATGAAAGCGTGTTTGGGAGTTCTCAGAAATAAACAGTTTATTTTTTATGCACTTATTCCGTGTTTTTCTTATGCGGCATATTTTGCTTATATTGTAGAGTCACCCTTTTTACTTATGACTTTGGGTTTGCCACCACTGTATGTTGGTTATAGTTATATTGGTGTTTCACTTCCCTATGTTTTGGGAAATCTCATGGCGCGATGGTTCTTCAAACGAGAGCCTATGGAAAAAACTGTATGGCGCGGATATATTATTTTTGTTGTAGGGGGAGGGTTATTTGCTCTGCAAATGTATGTAAGTCCGTGGCCTCTTTTGACGAGCTTTATTGCTATTGCTGTTCTTACTTTTGGTAATGGTTTTTTATTGCCGTTAGGGACGGCACTAGCTATTTCTTCGCATCCGCAAGCCGCCGGAGCAGCTTCTGGTATGATGGGGGCTTTACAATTAGGAAGTGCTGCATTAAGTGCTGCGGTTATTGGAATGATATCTGGACACAACCCACAGACTATGGCAGCCCTATTGGCTTTGTGCTGTTTGCTGGGATTTGTAATTTATATCCATAAAGCACATGATTATATGCGTTCGGAAATGGACTGAGTAAAGTAGCAAAAGGGAACATTATGTGTAAATATTTGGGTGTTCTTTTGCTTGAGTGAAAGCGGCCTCATCTGAGGGTGGGTTTTAATAAAGCTTGGTTACATGGAGCATACTTAAATTTTATATAATTGGTTATTATAAGCGATTGTTATGGGGGGCGCTTATGTGTGATAAAATTCTGATATATTTATATTTTACTCGTTATAGTTAGTGAGAATCTGATGTTGTAATTTGTCGTTTGCAACAAGGGATGGAAGCATAGGGGAATACATAAATGAGCTTTCGTGTTGTCATTCTTTCTCCTGTAATGCCTATTTGGGATCATGGCGCTTTTTGTTTCCCATTTATAAAGCTTTGTTTAGCAAAAAAATGCCAAATTACTCTACTTGATACGCTCTCCCTTTTTCCTAATAATTCTGCTTTTTTCAATAACTCTGTTATAGAGGATTTGCCTTTCATTACAGAGAAACTTGAGAAATATTTAAAAAAACCTTCAGTACTCGTGGGATTTTCTATGGCTGGAACGTTAGTACAAATATTATCTGCGCGATTTGCCAATGTACAAGCAGTGCTTGCTGTGAATGCACCGGGCTATCCAGATAAGCCTTTACAACGGCGACTTGGATATATTCTTCATTTTTTGAAAAATAAAGATTTGTCAGGTGCGTTAGAAACACTCAATGCTTTTATGCATCCTCGTGGCATTATAAAAAGAAGAGCCTCGTTGGAGATTTCTGAAGCACAAAAAAGTTTGGCAATTGAACGTATGACAAGAGGCTTTAAGTTTTTGTTGGCAATGGATGCTCGAGATGAGATTAGCAAATACACCGGAAAGTTTTTAGCTTTGATAGGTGAAAAGTCGCAACTTGCAACCATGGATAATCAAACAAGAAGCTACTGTATCAATCATGAATATAAAGTCATCTCTAATGCTGGAACACGTTTGTGGGATGATAATCCTGTTATGACAAATGCAATTATTAATAAATGGATGTATGGTTTATGAAAAAGAAAGTTCTTGTATTACCCGGTGATGGAGTAGGACCAGAGGTTTGTGATGCAGCATTGATGGTCTTAGAGCAATTCAAATTGCCGATTGAATTAATCTATGGTGATATTGGCTGGAAATGTTGGAAGCAAGGAGGTAATTCTATTCCTCAGAAAACTTGGGAAAAAATTGCCGAGTGTAATGCACTTTTGCTTGGAACTGTAGAGGATGAAGAAAAAGAGTTTGCTCCACATTTAAGGGAGAGTAAATTTTCTTATGTGTCTCCTGTACTTCAGCTTCGCCAAAAGTTGGATCTGTTTGCGAGTATACGACCGGTCAGATACATTTTTGGCTCCAGAAAGCCTTTTCATTTTTGTGTTATCACAGACAATAGTGAAGGTCTTTCTTCAGGACTCAATTTTCATGGTGTTCCCTTTGAAGCTGCCACATGGTTAAAACATAAAAATTTGGAGAAATATGCTCTTGAAGAAGCGGTGTGGACGGTGCATTTACAGACTCGCTTTGGTTTAGAGCGGTTGTTTGAATACGCTTTTTCTTATGCACGGGCACACGGGTTGAAGCGAGTGACTTTTGCCGATAAGGCAAATATCATGCGAGAGAGTGGTCAATTTGCTCGAGAAATTTTTGAGAAAGTTGCGCAAAATTATTCCGAAATAGAAGCAGAGATTCATGATGTTGATGTGGTTGCTTTGTGGATTGCTACAAAGCCAGAGCGTTTTGGTGTAATTGCTGCTGAAAATATGTTTGGTGATATTCTCTCAGACTTTGGTGTTGGGGTGATGGGAGGCGAGGGGCTTGCCTCTAGTGCAAATGTGGGGAGCAAAACTGCTTATTTTGCGCCTGTTCATGGGAGCTTGCCCTGCATTGCAGGACAGAATAAAGTAAATCCTTCGGCTATGTTTTATACCACAGCTTTGCTTTTGGGCCATTTGGGTTTTCAGGATGCAGCACGGCAATTGTCTGAGAGTGTTGATCAGGTTATTCGTGCTGGGAAAATTGTACCTTATGATTTGGGAGGTTTAGCTACTACGCGTCAAATGGCACAAGCGGTTGTTCATTCTCTTGTGAATCCTATTTCTGTTTATCGGGCAGCGATTATTACTGTGGGTGATGAACTCCTTTCAGGACAATATTTGAATACGAATTTGCAAGATTTGAGTCAAAGCTTGGAAAAGAGAAATATCCAAGTGACACGTCATTTTGTTTGCGCCGATCAATTGCAGCAAATTAGTGAAACTGTGATTGCTTGTCTTGGACAAGAAGATCTGATTATTATCAGTGGAGGATTAGGACCAACATCTGACGATAAAACACGTGATGCGATTGCTAAAGCTGTAAGGCAGCCTTTGATTCATCATGAAGATGTTTGGCAAACAATCAAAAGTCAATTGAGGCGGTTAGGGATTGTGCCAGATAGCAATAATGCGCGTCAAGCATTGTTTCCGGAGATGGCAAAAGTGCTTGATAATCCTACTGGTACAGCGCCTGGTTTTTACCTTTCCTGTGATGGAAGCTTCCTTGTTGTTTTGCCCGGTCCACCTACCCAAGCCCTTACGCTTTTAGAAGATTATTTAGAACAGAGTGAGAAAAAATATTCTTCTGTATCGCGTGCGCAATATGCATGGACTTTGATTGGAATTGATGAAAGTACCATTGCGCATTGGGTGGATTGTCATTTTGAAAATGAGCCATTTGAACGGCATTTTTTATGGAAAAGCCCTTATGTTCTTGTGCAATTAATTGGACAATCATCAGCGCCTTTGGCAGAGCATTTGATTGAAGAATTTGAAAATCATTTTCACCCATATTTGGTTGGCTCAGAAATAACCACTGCTCGTGAACAGTTAGCGATGCATTTTGAGGTTTATTGGTTGGTAGATGACCCGTTGCTTTTAAAATATTTTCAGCCAACAGAAAAAAGTGCAAAAAATGTTGCACAGCTTGAAGTTAAGGTTAGTTTATCACCTTCTTTGGAAATATTAGAAAACCAGAAAGAAAGTCTTGGACATGCTACAATGACTATACAAGTGAAAGGCTATGGTGATGAGCGTGTTTCTTTTCCCTATACGCGACCGCTTTTAGGGGTGGTCTTACAAGAATATGCCGCGTGGTTGGTGTTAAAAAGATATCTGCAAATGGAGAAAAGAAAATGATCTTTTGAACTTAGGGATATTTCCTAAATTATCATCCTGAAATGTCAAATATAATTTAAGTTAGAAGTAATTGCTGCTTTTATATTTCAGGTAATTTGTATTGGTAGGAAGTTTTCTTGGCTATTTTAAATATAAATCGTATATATATGATTTATAGGGAGATCGTGGTGAAATTAAAATTACTTTTTCAAGATTGTTTTTATTAAGTTCAGAAAAAACTTCTTTATAATAAAATAAGAAGACATCCTGTTTATTTTCAGCTGTAGAGAAAGATTTTTCCAATTTCTTTGAAGAATTGTCTTTGCAAAAAGTTAATCAAAAATATGTGTTGTTAATTTAGTTGTCAGTCAATTGACACAAAAATATCATAAAAGTTCCTTTTAATGTTTTAGCACTACTGAATGATGGTTAGGTGCTTTAGCTTGTGTGCGGTGGTCTCTGGCTGTGTATTACTTAATACATACAAAGGAAGGGTTATTTTATGTGCAAAATATCAAGGAATATGTGGTCAGTGATTTTATTATGCTTGTATTCGTTTCTTGATGGATAATTTTTTAGATATTTTTGAGGAAGATAGTAAACTCAGAGGCTGATAAGTGTTTTCAGAATTATTTTATGGATGTTGTGTGCAGAGATTTTGAAAATCTGTATTGATTGTTGAGTAAGAGCTCTGATGCTTTGAGTGAGCTAATTTTAAGTTAAATGTTAGAATATAGTACAAAAGTTTTTAAAAACCGCCTTAATTTTATTTTGTGTACACTCTGTTGTTATGTGCAATGGTACTTGTAAACTAACAAAAAGGAAGGATTTTTATGTATCAGATTGATTACAACAGTTATCGTTCTATCAAGAGCTTTAATCGTCGTGTTCGCTTTCTTGTGATGCATTATACTTCACTTGACTTTAAAGAGTCAGTCATGGCTCTTACAGGAGAGAATGTTAGTGCCCACTATCTTGTCCCCGATCCATCAGAGAAGACCTATATTGAAGCAGGATTTAAGGATATGCGTATCTTTAATTTGGTTGATGAAAATAAGCGTGCATGGCATGCGGGTATGAGTTCATGGGCTGGACGCAATAACTTAAATGATACATCCATTGGAATTGAAATAGTTAATTTAGCGAATGGAGATACTGATTTTTCAGAGCAGGCTTATGTTAAAGCAATTTTAAAAGATGTACGCGTTTTAAATCCAGTTAATAAAGATGAAAGTGAATTGCAGACTGATGTTTGTTTATGGACTGAAGGCAGTGATGTGAATGGTACAGCTTTGCAGCTTGAGAAAGTTAATTTAGTTACTTATAATCATCGTGGTTTTACTTTTCCTTCTTACAATCCAACGCAAATTGATGCAGTTAAGGAACTCGCACTTAATATTCTTCAAAGGTATCCAGATATTATGCCTACCGATGTTGTTGGACATAGTGATATTGCTATCGGAAGAAAGAGTGATCCAGGAGCAGCTTTCCCGTGGAAAGAACTTTATATGGCTGGCATAGGGGCATGGTATGATGATGAACGAAAGGGTCATTATCAAGAACAGTTTTGTAAGAGTTTTCCAACTAAAGAAGATATTTTGACCAAACTGAAATGTTATGGATACGATATTTCAGTTGCATGTACCGAAATTGGATATAAGAATTTGATCCGAGCATTTCAGCTTCATTTTCGTCAAGAAAATTATGATGGGATTTTGGATATTGAAACAGCAGCCATTATTTATGCTTTGGTAGATAAATATTTTCCATCGCATTAATTCAGTGTATCTTGATTAAAATGCGTATAATTATCCATAGTGTGTGTTTTCTATGGGCAGTGTTTTTTATTTTGCCTATTGAGTTTACGCAAAAGAAGTTTGTTTACGGTGTGAGAGAAAAATTACATTTAAAGCTATTCATGGAAAAAGGATGAAAAAAGCTCTGTAGTTTGAAGAGGTAAACTTTAAAACCCGTTTTTGTGTCGTCTATGAAACATCCTCATTTAAAAAGGCACGTAAAGTTAAGATGTTATACGTGGTATAAAGGACGTAGTGTTCAAGAGTTGCATAGAAAAAGAGGAGGGGTATTGTGCAAAACAGAATTTTATAAGGATAATTCATTGTTTTGTAATTTGAATGAGAGTTTTTTGAATATAGAAAAATTTTCTCATTTCAAAGCCTCGGCATGCGAAATCAGAAAGTTATTTGTTTCAGCATGATCGTTTTTACTAAAAATATTTCTATGATAAATTGTCTCATGCGTTGAAGCTATATCCAGCTTATTTGTTTGGAATGTTTTTATAACAGTAAGTAGCTTTTTGCAGAGATAGTAGAAAAAAATATTATGAGATAGTGTTATAGTTATCTTAGAAAACTTTAAAAACTAAAAGCCGGTAACCTATGTTGCCAGCTTTTAAAAGTAACATCTAAAAAATTAGAATGAACGCTGTAAGCGGATCATACCCTGAAAAGCATTTTTCTTATTGAGAGCATAGGTATAGGTTGTACTATTGTCTACGCTTTTTAAAGTGCGATCATCGTTCCAAGAAACGTAAGTCAGCTCTGGTGTAATCACAAAGCCTGGAACCAGCGTGTATGCAATATTCACGGAAGTTGCAAAGGTTTTTACCGCACTGTAAGAAACTTGAGCATTTAAATTTGCTTTTGGAGTGAGTTTATAAGTTGCACCAGCCCAAGCAGCCCATTTGCCTCCCCAGTTTGCGTAGATTGTTGTATTCTGTCTCGATAGCGTATTGTCTTTGTCTGCTGTGTAGTAATCAACACTATTTTTATAGCCAGCCATTACCCATAGGTTAAAACGATCATTGACATTGAAATCTGCACGGACTTTACCAGCCCATTTTTTGTAGTAAGAATCATAAGCTACAACTGTAGAAAATCCTCCCCATTTTTGCATAAACTTCATTCCTAAAATCAGATTAGGAGTGTAATTTTTTACGCCTTTGCTTGGTGGAAGGTCATTGCTGGGAACGAGAGCAATTTTGTCATCTTGATTGATATAGTAGTAAGTTAAATCATCTGATTTGAATGAAGCATTTCCTAATTCAGCTCCGATAATGGCAGAAAAGCCACTGTCACCACTAAAGGTATAAGAAATAAAATTGGTTCGTGTTATACCTGCTGGTGCTATGCTGTCATCATTGAGAACGTTGCCATAGTCACCAGTCCAGCTGTTGAAGATTGTGTCATCAAGACCTACGCGAAAACCTCCAAGTTCAATGTAAGCAGCAGCAAGTTTTGCACCATCTTTATTCGCACCATTGCTCCAGTTTGAAGAGACGCGTGCATATGAACGAAGTGTTCCCATTTCCGTTTCAGAAGCGGTTTGAAAAACAAGAGTTAACTGTGATGATGCACTATAAGTTTTTCTTTTGGCAGCTAATTCTGCATTTGTTGTTGCATCAATGTTATCACCGCCTAGAAAATCAGTGCGGACATTTCCTGATAAACGCATGCAAGTCTCTGTTCCAGGAATATAGAAATATCCTTTCCCGTATGCATCGCAAACGCGAACGTATTCTACAGGTTCTGGTTCTGGAATCACTGTGGAAGCTGCTTGTGCTCCAGAAATTGCTAAAAAAACTGCTGCAGAGCTTAAAAAAAGGGACTTAATGTTCATAATGAATCTCCAATGAAAGGTAGTTCAATCTTCGTTAGGGAATATTATTTTTTCAACTCATAAAAGGTAGAGTAAAATACGCTATACTTATAATTCCTAGCTATACTAATCTTTTTTTAATATACAAATATGAAATTAACTTTTTGAAAGATATTGATGTACTATTCATGGCAATGTGGTAAAAAAAGCACATTCGTCTTTTATTAACTCTTTTTCTGTAATAAATAAAAGAAAAATCTTAGATATTAAAAAAAATATCGAAAATGTCTTGAACTTTCTGTTGATACCATTTATGCACCTTCTTGGAGAGGTGGCCGAGTGGTCGAAGGCGCTCCCCTGCTAAGGGAGTAGGGCTCAAAAGGCTCTCGAGAGTTCGAATCTCTTCCTCTCCGCCAAACGTAAAATCAGTTGATTATATAAAGGTGAGAGGATTTCGAGTCTCTTTGATTTGTTTTTCTATCTATCCCGAATCTTCTTAACGTGTTTTGGTATGTCGGTGATTTAAAGAAGTGCCGGCTATATTAATGGGTATCGTTGTATGCTTTCTTCTCGCAGATCTCTGCGAGGGAGTGTTGCTCATCTTATCGCGACTAAACTGCACATAAAAAAGTGATTGTTGGCAAGATAAGATAATAAGATAGTGAAGCTTTTGCAGGCAGAAAAGAAATGAGATGCTTAATACCGTAATTGCGAATATTCGTCCACAACAAGATACAGCTCCAATAATTCCAGAAATGTGCTGAGTTTGTTTTGGTTTAAGCTCTGAAAAACAAGCTTTTGCACCTATTGGTACGGTACAAATAAATCCATGGATTAACGAAAATGCGATAATTGCTACAGTTGTTTGGTTGCTACGAACTAAAAAATAAAACCCTATGCGCACCAAGGTGAAGAAGAACGAAGAATATTTTATAGAATTCCTGTATTTGTTATCGAATACATAATATTTAGAAATCAGTAAATTTGAAAAATATTGCGTTGAAAAAGCCTCTATATAGTAGTCTGTGAGTGCAGGAATTTGTGTATTGTTAAGATAATCGATTTCGTTTGTTGAGGGTATTATTGGCTGCTAGAAATGATAAATAATCTGAATACCGGCACTAAAAAGGCATATGAGAAAAATAAACCATATCTCTCCAACGCTATTTTGAAATATTGGCAGTGTTTCTTTGGCATTTTGCGGGATCGTTGTTGTTTTGAATTTTTCAATTACTGTCTTTTTTCTTCAGGAACAATAAAGAATATTAAAAAATAATTCCTATTAGGCATAAGATCATATATCCCATAAGATATTGTCCAGAGAAGTATATTGTGCCAATTCCTATGATAGGCTGATAATGCTACGGAAAGAGTTTGTCTGCTGAGTGAGATGAGCATAATGTGAAAAGGGTCTTGTTTGTGGCCGAGAGAGTGTAAATTCATCGGTCAATGGCACTTGCAATGAGACCAATGTCCGCAGTATAAAGAATTTGTGCAATGATAAGGATTATCGTATTAGGGACTGAAGGTGTAGAAGATAGAATACACCGGTCGTAATGACGCCGCCATGATTGAATATTTACGTCGATATCTGTCTGAAAGAACAGTACAGAGAAAATCAAGAAGCAGAATGATTACGAAAAAGGCCATTTGAAAAACAGTTAATTGTGCTAGACTAATCTCCATAGACATTAAAAAATCGTGTGATAAATATTAACGAGCATTCGTACTGCATTATAGGATTTATAGGTGAGAGCAAGGGTATGCGGTCTATTCATTATAATGTTCTACAAACGTGATAGTAAAATTTCTGCTTTAGAAAACGTTTTTCTATGAAAAGTTGGCTATTTCATATTCTCACACAGCGATTCATGAAAAGCAATTGCTATAACCATCCCAAAATTTAACAGCATTATTGAATCATTGGTGTGTATGATGACCAAAAGAGTGTTAACAGGAGGAAATATTGTAACTTTGAAATGATTATTGATGGTAGTGCACGTTTTGTGGATTAAAAAGTTACCTTTTTCTAGGAGATTTCTTCGAGATGTGCTGCATGCATAGCAATGCGTTTTCTTAAATATGAAAATTAGCCAAAACAAGAAAATTTTTAAAATCCAGGAAATGGGTGATTAAAGCTTTTTCTTGATCTACTATGCTATGTAACGTAGCAAATTTTCTCAAGTTTCACTGTGGTTGATAAAGGAATATGTTGAGTTGAAAGAAAATCGCATTATTACTATAGGTAAGAAAGTAGGTACATTGTTCTTCCAAATGATGCTGTTTCACGATCTTTTCTTATTTATCAAATTAATTTCCTCTAGAATGATACTAAGGAAACAGATCCTTTTTAACATTTTAAGGTTATGTAGCCTATATTTTTCCTTTAGTTTTTGTGTTTTGACTATTCTTCATTAAAATTTAAGAAAAGAGATGAATTTAAAATATCGATATTATATTTATTTCTCCAATTGTAATTAAATGTTCTGTAGTTGAGCATAAGTATATTCTGTTGCATTCTAAAAACAAAGTACAGGGAGAAAAAAGCTGTTGTCATGAGGGCATTAGCATGGCTAGTGAATTGGAGAGTATCTTTTCCTGGTCAAGGTATGAAGATAATGTCATGTTTCATGAAATGGATAGCATTTATTATCTTTGATGTTTGTTGTTGATTTTCCCTTCCTATGGATGCACTAGAGAATATTTTCTTACATCTAAAAAAGTCGTTTACCCAGAGTCAGAGCCCTCCAAACAAAATAACAAAAACACTGCAAAAAGAAATTCTCATTCGCAATAATTGAGAGAGAAATTGCAAAATCCTATTCCCTCACTTTTATCTACGCGTCCCTCACTTAAAAAAACATATGAAGTATCAATAAGTTAATAGTAATATAAAGCCATATGGTGCCCAAAAGAGGACTCGAACCTCCACGCCTTGCGGCACAGGTACCTGAAACCTGCGCGTCTACCAATTCCGCCATCTGGGCTTAAAATTCATCTAAGCTTGTGATGTTGCTCTGTCAATAAAATTATTTATAGTGCTATCAAACATTGCCTATCGGTACGGGTAGTGGAATCTGCTTCTCTGCGTATCATGCATATTCTAAAGCGTAATATTGTTGATTCTTAATTTTGGTTTTTTATTAATCAAGTAAAAAATAATAAAGCCCAATGTAATATTAAGGGCAGAATTGTTCGAAGAACTTAGAAGTTCATGAGTAATTGCAAGAGAGGCTTCTCAAGAAAAACTCATCTGATGACACATGGGGGAGGGCAAAAAATTGATCCTTATGGTGAGGGGGAGAAAAAACTGTTCATTTTTGAGCGGGACAACATTGGATTATCCTTCTAAATTCCATTACGCTTTATTTAAGGTGTGGCGACAGTCTTTGAAGAAATTGTTGAATCGGAATTAAATGTATAAATTATAGGAATCGCTGTTGCTAATTCTTGAGAAATAATTTCCTCACTATTAAGTCCTTCAAGTGCCATCATAAGAGCACGAAGAGAGTTGCCGTGTGCTGCTACCAGGACAGTTTGAGAACGCAAAATATGAGGTTGTATATGATAGAGATAATAGGGCAAAACACGTGCACAAGTATCGCGTAGGCTTTCTCCATTTGGGGGGGCAACTGTATAGGAGCGGCGCCACATTTGTACTTGTTTTTCTCCCCATTGTTGGCGTACTTCATCTTTATTTAGACCAGACAGATCGCCATAATTACGTTCATTTAATGCGGGGTTTTTTACTAATTCTAAATCTTCTTGTTCCATTTGTGCTAAGATGTGCCGCGCTGTTTTTTGTGCTCGCTGTAGAGCAGACGTATAGGCGATATCAAATTTTAAACCAACCTCTTTAAGTTTTTTTCCTGCTGCTATTGCTTCTATGCAACCTTTTTCTGTCAAATCTGGGTCTTTCCAACCGGTAAAAAGGTTTTTGAGATTCCATTCACTTTGTCCATGACGGATGAGTACAAGTGTGCGTCCCATTATGCATTTCCTTGTGTTACATCGATTTTTTAAAGCTCATCATTCAATCCCAAAACATCCAGCATTGAATAAAGACCATTTTTATGATTTTGGGCCCATAAAGCTGCTTTTAATGCTCCATTGGCAAAAATAGAACGTTCTTGTGCTGTGTGTGAGAGAACAATGCGCTCATTTTGGCCGGCAAAAATGACGCTGTGTTCGCCAACAACCGTTCCACCCCGTGAACAGGCAAAGCCAATGGTTCCTTTTTCGCGTTTACCTGTATGGCTGTTGCATTCATTGATACTCATATTTTTAAGCGTAATATTGCGACCCTCGGCTGCCGCTTGTCCAAGAAGAAGAGCTGTTCCAGAAGGGGCGTCTGCTTTGTTTGCGTGATGCATTTCATAAATTTCAATATCAAAATCATCCGATTCTAATGCTTTGGCTGCTTTTTTGACAAGGTTTGCTAACAGATTTACGCCAAGACTCATATTTCCAGATTTAACAATAGTTGTGTCTTTTGCAAAATCTGCAATTTGTGCTTCTTCTGTTTTATTAAATCCCGTTGTACCAATAATATGTACAAGACCTTTTTGAGCAGCATAATTGGCATAAAGAATACTGGCTTGTGGTTGAGAAAAATCTATAATTCCTTCCGTATTAGAAAAGGCGCTTTCGGGATCATCAGTGATGCGAATATCAAGAACATCTGAATTAATCAATATACTGGCATCTTTATTGACAAACGGGGACCCTTTACGGACAAGTACAGCACAAAGTTCTATATCTTTTCTTTGCTGTATCGCTGCAATAAGTGCGCGTCCCATTCTTCCATTGGCACCAACAACAGTAAGGCGCATATTCTTCTCCTTATGATACTTTACCTCTTATAGGCAAATTCTTGTCTTCTTGCCAACGGTTCCTTTTCTTTTGAGAAAAAATTGTACTTTTTTGGCTCTCTACAAAGATTGTTCATCAATGAAAGGCGCATGGCAAATTTTATTATAGAGCAAACTATGTGCGTGCTAGGCAATAATTTTTGAATCCATATATTTGGAAAATATCATATGTTGCTTTATTGTTTATTTGCTCATTTCGCATCCCTGCTACAGTTCTCATATAGGGGAATTTAAAATCTTTATTTTAAATAGTTTTACCCACATGCTTACTCGTTAAAAATATGCAAGAATATTTTATTTCATCATAAATAAAGCTAAAATGTAAAGAATAATTTACCTTTATAGTTTTTTTTTAAGATTTTGAGGATAAATCAATATGTTGTTTAATGCCGTATAAAACTATATAGGATTTTATGGATATAGAGCTACATCTTTTTGATATAAAATATTGCTTTCATATTTGTTCAGCAGAAATGCTTAAAAATCAAGATCTGTATAATGAGGACTTGCTACAATACCTCGAACGCGATCTGTTAAAAGAGAACGGAAAGAAGGTCGTGATTTAATTCGCATATACCAATCTTTTGCTGCCGGTATTGGTTCCCAGTCAATTTCTCCTAAAAAATCAAGGACAGAGATAGCAGCTGCTGCTGCGAGATCTGCATAAGAGAGTTCAGAGTCGACTAACCAGTCACGAGATGCGCAGAGCCAATTAAGATAGTTCATATGGGGTGGAATATTGGTACGTGCATTGCGTAAAATTTGCGAATTGGGGGCACCACCGCCAATGGCTAGTGGCATTTCACGTTTATAGATTCGTTCTCGTACAATATGACGTGTAGCTTCAGTTTCAAGTTTATTTAAAAACCAGTCATTGAGACGGCGTACTTCAGCCCGACCTAAAGGATTTTCCGGAAAGAATTTATTCTCTTGGCGTAAACTTCCATGAGTTTCATCTAGATATTCATAGATAACAAAAGCTCCTGATAATGGAACTTCATGTTCATCAAGAAGAACGGGCACATGTCCAGCTGGATTGAGTGCAAGAAATTCATGCCTTCTAGCCCATTCATGTTCTTCAATGAGTTGAGCGGTTATACCATATTCTCCAAGAATAAGGCGTATAAAACGAGAGGCAGAAGAGAGGGGAGAGTGAAATAGTGTCAGCATAATCTACATTATCAAATAGAGTTGATGAGAATTCCTTCAAGGAATAGAATTTTATAAAGACGCTTTACTATAAGTACAAGTTTATTAGCAGAAGCTCACAATTATGTTTAATAAACTCTTAAAAAAACAAAAATATATTCTATATTGCGATTGTTTGTAAAATGGCGGCACGCAATTCTTCCAAACCAAACGCTTTTTCTGAAGAGGTTACAAGAAGTTCAGGGTAAGCTGCTGGACGTTTGAGAAGCTTTGTTTTTGTGGTTGTTATTAATTTTTCAAGATCATTTGATTTGATTTTGTCACTTTTAGTGAAAATAATTTGATAAGAAACAGCAGCTTTATCAAGGAGATCGAGAACATCTGCATCATTCTTTTTGATTCCATGGCGTGAATCAATCAATACATAAACGCGTTTTAATGTTGTACGGCCTTGTAAATAGCTAAAAATCAAGTTTATCCATGCATCAACCAGATTTTTAGGAGCCTCAGCAAAACCATAGCCCGGCATGTCTACCAGTGCTAGGGGAGGAAGATCATCTTGTTGTCCAGTGAAACCATCGGGCACAAAGTAATTAAGCTCTTGCGTGCGCCCTGGTGTGTTTGAGGTACGCGCTAAACCTTTTTGCTGGACGAGTGCGTTGATTAAAGATGATTTTCCAACATTAGAACGTCCCGCAAAAGCAATTTCTGGCGGCCCTTCGGGTGGAAGAAAGCTTATTTTGGGCACACCACGAATAAAAATCCAATTGCGAGAAAAAATTCCAAAAAAGGAAGAATCTTTTTTCATTTATGCACTTCTTCTTTTGAGGATTTTCTCCACATAGCTTTAAGATTATCGAGAAGCTCAATTTTTACTCCTTGACGTTTCATCATGATCGCTTGTTGGATTATTGACAATATATTGTTCCATGCCCAATAGATGACAAGACCAACAGGGAAGGATGCGAGCATAAAAGTAAAGATGACTGGCATCCACGCAAAGATCATCGCTTGTGTTTGGTCTTGAGGGGATGGGTTCATACGCATTTGTAAAAACATCGTTATCCCCATAATCAAAGGCCATGCACCAATCATCAAGAATGTCGGTGTTGTATAGGGCAAGAAGCCAAACAGGTTCAAAACAGAAGTTGGATCGGGTGCTGCTAAATCTTTAATCCAGCCGAAGAAAGGTGCATGCCGCATTTCAATAGTAATATAGAGAACTTTATAAAGAGCAAAGAAGATCGGAAATTGGACTAACATAGGCCAACAGCCGGCAAGAGGATTAATTTTCTCAGTTTTATACAGTTCTATTATTGCTTGTTGTTGTTTGGTTCGATCATCTGGGTATTTTTCTTTTATTTCTAATAACATTGGTTGTATAAGCTTCATACGTGCCATAGATTTATAGGATTTGTTTGCTAACGGGAAAAGAAGCGTTTTCAAAAGCACTGTCACAAGAAGAATGGCAATACCGAAATTGCCTGTTTGCTTGTAAAGAATATCAATAAGAGAAAACATTGGCTTGGTGATGAAATCAAACCAACCCCAATCGATTAAAAGAGCAAACTTTTTAATTTTGAGGTCATTTTGATAATGATTAATGATTTCAACTTGTTTTGCACCAGCAAAAAGGCGGTTTGTAACGCTCTTTGTTTCATGAGGAGCAATCGTTAAAAGTGACCCTAGCAAGTCAGACTGATAATGCGTCTGCAAGCGATCAAAGTAAATAAAGCGGCTTGTATATTCTGCATCCTGAGGAGGAATAACTGCTACAGCCCAATATTTATCAGTAATACCAATCCAACCTCCAGTTACTTTGGAAAAAATCATACTTTTTTGGCCATTATGAGGATTTGCTTCAAGTTCAACTAAGGCTTTGTACTTTTCAGTCTTGAGTGCATCACCGGCGATAGCTATCATGCCTTCATGAAGCAAATAGGTTGCATTTGTATGTTCTGGTGGGGCTGCACGGGCAACGCGTGCATAGGATGAAAGATATACCGGTTTATCGCTCTCATTGCTGATAGAATCTTCAATGGTAAACATGTAATGATTATCAACGGAAAGAATACGACGAAAAATCTGTCCCTGTCCGTTATTGTAGATTAAAGTAACGGGTGTTGAAGGAGTCAGGGTTGTGTTATTTCCTTCTATTTGCCATTGTGTATCGGATTGTGGCAAGGCATCTGCTGGTAACGATGAACTGGTAAAACCGAATTCAGCAAGGTAGGTTGTTGTAAAACCTTTAGGATTTAATAAAGTGATTTCTGGTGATTTCTTATCTACTGTTAAGCGATATTTTTTGAGGAGGAGATCATCAAATTGTGCGCCGACAAGATTAATGGAGCCTTCAAGTTCACTGGTTTTAATGGTAACACGGTTTGTTTTTGCCAACGCAGCATTACGAACTTCAGGAGTCATTTTGTGATCAATGATTGGTGTTGATTCATGCACTGGTGCTGTGTCAGAAAAATTTGTAGCAGGGGTGGAAAGTGCTGATTGTTGTTTTGACAATTGCTGTTGCTGTACAAGAGCTTGTTCTTTTTGTAATTCAGCTTGTTTAGGCGCAACGTGAAGAAACTGCCATACAACAAGTACTATGAAAGACAGTCCAATGGCGATAAAGAAATTGCGGTTATATTCCATTTGTACACCCCTGTTGCCGTTTTTGATGTGTTGTTTTTGGTTTTATTCGTCTATTTAATTCATTGATCAAAGATGTAAAAGACGCATGGAGCACATCAGGATGTGCGATAATGATATAATCTGTTCCTGCTTCCATGTTTTCTGTTAAACCAATTCTCACAGCTTCGCGCAGACGTCTTTTAATACGATTGCGTTTGACAGCATTACCATTCTTACGTGTAACCGTGAAGCCCACACGTGCAACAGGAAGAGATTCCATAGTTGCTGTTTGTTCACGAGATTTCACTGTAAGCAAAAATAAAGGACCACGTCGTTTTTCCCCTGTGCGTGCAGCTAAAAAATCTGCTCTCTTGCGGACACGACATGGATGTTTTTTTTCATAAAAAGCGTTTCGTAATTTCACTAAATACCTATTTTATAGGTACCAGAAGTTCACAACGAAAATTCCACAACGGTGAGATGATGAGCAATATTCAACTGTCGTGAAAACTTAAATGGTTAAGCGGACAAACGCTTACGTCCACGAGCACGCCTTGCAGCGATCACTTTACGGCCACCTGCTGTTGCCATACGTGCACGAAACCCATGGCGGCGTTTACGAACAAGTTTAGATGGTTGGTAAGTACGTTTCATTTATTTCAATACCGCGGAGTGCGGCCCTTCTTGATTCTATGGCAATTATGCACTAGATGAGCAATCTTATCCCCTTATACGACTGCTAATCCATAAGGAAAAACATAAAAAAAGTCAATCGCAGATTATTTTCTCTTTTTGTAAAAAAGATCAAAACGCTATTGTGTATGTGTATTTTATCCGTAATGTTTTAAAGTTTAAAGAAAATAATCACTTATTACAATGACTCAATTTGCCGTTATTTTTTAAGTTATAGCACAAGTGGATATTCAAACTGTCAAGGCGAGGAAAAGAATCATAATTTGTTGTTGAATGATTATCGTAAAGTGTACTTGTTTTATAAGAAATTTGCTCAATTTTAGCTCTTAAGAGCCTTGGTAAAATTTGTCATGTGGTTATGGGAATAATCTGTTTCATGACATTATTTATAGAAGTGTAGAAGATTTTATGCGTGCTTTTTTATTTGATGGTTTCATGTTTTAAAAGAGATAAGCTATAAATATTTAGACTTTGATAATGTCGTTTTTTAAAAGTGCGAAATTTCAGGTAATCACGTGGAAGTATTTTGGAGCTTTATTGCTATATTTTCTGGAATTTGTATAGAGAGGAAAGGGCATGAATCCTATTACAAGTGAGATTATTCGCAATGCGTTATATAAAGTTAAAGCGCCGAATTCTGAAAGCGATATTATATCATTGGGGCTTCTTTCAGAGATATTGATTGCTCATGGAAAAGTGTTTTTTTCCATTACAGTTCCCGATGGACGTGTGGAAGAATGGGAATTTTTGCGCCGTACTGTTGAAGAAGTGGTATGCGCTATGGATGGTGTTGAATCTGCTGTTGTTACGCTTACGGCAGAAAAAAAACCGAAACTCTCTTCTCAGATGCATAGAAATACAGTTTTTTCTGCATCAAAACGCAGACATGGATTGCCTGTAAAAATGCCGATAGAAGGTGTACGACATGTGATTGCGGTTGCTTCTGGGAAGGGAGGGGTTGGTAAATCCACAATGGCGATCAATATCGCTTTAGCTATGCAAGATTCTGGTTTTAAAACAGGTTTAATGGATGCAGATATCTATGGTCCATCTTTGCCACGTTTAACAGGCCTGGTTAATCAAAAACCACAATTCATTGATGGGAAAAAGCTTCAACCTCTTGAAAAGTTTGGTCTTAAATTGATGTCGATGGGATTTTTGGTTGAAGAAGAAAAACCGGTGGTATGGCGTGGCCCTATGGTGATGGCAGCTGTGACACAATTGCTCAGAGATGTTTTATGGAGCCCGTTGGATGTTTTGGTGGTTGATATGCCACCAGGTACAGGGGATGCGCAATTGACGCTTGCTCAGCAAGTACAGTTGACGGGAGCATTGATTGTTTCTACTCCGCAGGATCTTGCCTTGGTTGATGCACGTAAAGCAATAGAAATGTTCATGAAGGTTGATGTTGCCATTTTAGGCCTCATTGAAAATATGAGTTATTTTATTGCTCCTGATACGGGAAAACGTTACGATATTTTCGGTTATGGTGGAGCGCATGCAGAAGCAAAACGCCGAGGGGTTCCGTTCTTAGCAGAAATGCCGCTTGATGCAGCTTTACGGTGCTCTTCAGATGATGGTGTGCCAATTTTTGTTGCTCAGCCTGATGGAGAGCATGCTAAGCTTTATCGTGCGATTGCAGAGCAAATAAAAAACAAATTTTTGTAAATTTGTTAAAAGACAATGCTGAACAATATAAAAAGCTATTTGGGGGGGCTGTATGGAGCTCTCATTTTTGGATGCGATGTAAGGAGAAGAAAAATTGATTAGGCAACTGGATAATTTAAGCGGTATTTCTTGAACTATATAGATCTTAGAGATAATGCACAGAGATAGAAAAAAGAGCCCCTTGGCACTTGTATCGAAGAAAAAGACTATGAAATAGCGAGTGTTTAGAAAAAGCTGTATAGATTATAATGGGCCTTATAAAAGGTGGTTTTAAAGCGGCTACTTAAAAAAGATATTACCGTATTTTAAGGTTTTTCATAACATAAAAAGGTGTTTCATTTGGCTGCAAGAAGTCTTTTTATTTATAGGATTAAGGATATTCATCGTAGTGTTGTAAAGATTTTTGAGCATTTTACAAAGTTTAACGAACTTTAAGAGTATTTGTTTGCTTTTTGACAATGATAAAAGTTGTTGTTGGTGGTATTGAGAAAAGCGATTCATGTTTGCTGAAAAATATTTTGATATTAACAAATAAGGTGTGGCTGAAAAAGCAGGTTGTGGAAATGATCTGAAAAATTTTGCTTTAAAGAAGTGAAAGAAAGGTGAAAAAGAGGAGAAAATAAACTGTTTTTTTTGTTTTTTCTGGGGAGGTTTTGTGGGGTATTATAGGGCGTGATATGGAGGATAACACCGGTCATTTGTTGTGTGGGAAGTGGTCGTGATGATCAGATAAGGTGTTGTAATGCTTAAAATGAAGCATGAATGGTTTGAATATATCACCTTATTATGGCACGGGCTATTATTGGAATTGTTGATTTTTTGCGCTGGTAAAGAAAATTTTGGAAAAATGACTGATGATTATGGAGGAAAGTTTTCGCTCGGTTTTTGTGGAGAGAGAGTATTTGATTATGAAAGAAATGTATGGGTAAGAAAGCATATTTTATAAATGGGCATGCTTATTCTGCATCCATTATAGAACCAGCACTTTATCTTGTGGCAACGCCTATTGGAAACCTTGCCGATATCACTCTTCGTGCTTTGCAAGTGCTTGCAGGAGTTGATATTTTAGCCTGTGAAGATACACGGGTAACACGTGTTTTGTTGGAACGCTATGGTATTGAGAAAAAACTTTTTCCTTATCATGAACATAATGCAAAAAAGGCAGGAGGAAAATTATTAGTGGCTTTGGCAGAAAATAAAAGCGTGGCACTTGTATCTGATGCAGGGACACCACTGATTTCTGATCCGGGATTTCGTTTGGTAGAAGAAACGCGTAAAGCCGGTTATAAAATCGTGCCAATTCCTGGAGCATCAGCTCTTTTAGCGGCTCTCATTGCAACTGGGCTTCCTACCGATAGTTTTTTCTTTGCTGGTTTTTTGAGTGCGCGCAAGATACAGCGTCAAAAGCGATTAGAACAATTAAAAGCTATTCCGGCAACTTTGGTTTTTTATGAATCTCCCCATCGTCTTATTGAGTCTTTACAGGATATGGTTTCTCTGTTTTCGGCGGATCGTCCTGCGGCAATCTGTCGTGAATTAACAAAAAAATTTGAAACAGTGGATGTCTCCAATTTAGGGAATTTGTTGGAAAATTATCGAAAACAGGAGTATATTCGTGGAGAAATTGTTGTGCTTGTTGGGCAAACACTTTCCCCTTTGCAAATGATGAGCGATCAAGAAGTGGATGACATGTTATTAGGATTGGCTAAGACGCATTCTGCTGCTAGGGCAGCTGCGTTGGTAGCAAAAAAAACAGGCTTAAAAAAACAAGAACTTTTTCAACGGTTAAATGTTTTTAAGAATGCATAAATCTATGCAAAAAGAACGCAGACAAAAGTCTTTTTATCGAGGGATTCGTGCAGAAAAATGGGCTGCTTGGTGGCTGCGTTTTAAAGGATTTCATATTGCTGAAATTCGTTTTAAAACAAAATGTGGTGAAATTGATTTAATTGCGCGGCGGGCAAATCTTGTGTTAATCGTTGAGGTCAAAGCACGACCAACATTGGCTGAAGCAATGGCTGCGATTTCTCAGGTAAATGAGAAGCGTATTGAAGCTGCTGCCGATATTTGGTTAGCGCAGCAAAAAGATCGCGCTCTTTTATGTGTACGCTTTGATTTAATTGCAGTTTTGCCGTGGCGTTGGCCGCAGCATGTTCCAGCATTTTTTACATCTGATAAATAAGAGTTTCTATAGTGTTTTAACCATGGTAAATGAGAAATATTTCTTTTTGTGGGACACAGGGGATAAACAAACTGTACAACAATTTAAGTGCTATGAGGAGTAAAATATGGATGATTACGAAAAGTTTGCAACGGGTCTATTAATTGTTTTTGGAGCACTGATTATTGGGGGGTTAATGGCAGTTCATATTATGCTTATGAATAAGCCAGGTTTTTTATTTGCATTAGCCGCTGCTATCGTTGGTTGGTTTTCTGCTTTTGCGGTCCTTTTTGATAAGCCTAGGGTTTATTTGGTATTGATTATTCTTGCTATGCTTTGTGTTTCTTCTTCAATTGGTTTTTATGTAAATTGAAATAGTAAGGCGTTAGTTGAGATTCTTTTAAAATGATAAGTGCAAGGAATAGCAATGAAAATTGGCTTTTTGGGAACAGGTAAAATCAGTGCTTCCATGGTTGATGGTTTAATAAGAAGCAAATTTGATGTTTCTTCTGTTATCGTTTCACCACGCAATGCACAAAGAGCAGAGCAGCTTTCGCACAATTATAATAAGGTTATGATCGCTGAAAATAATCAGGAATTGCTGGACGCTAGTGATTGTGTTTTTCTTTGTCTGCCTAATCAAATTGCCAAAGAGGTTTTGCATTCTCTTCGTTTTCATCCAGAACAGCTTGTTGTTTCTGTACTTGCTATGGCAAAAGTAGCAGAAGTTGAAGAATGGATTAATCATAAGGTTTATCGTGCTGTTCCATTGCCATTTGTGGCAGAATGCAAAAATTTAACACCAATTTATCCTAATCATCCATTTTTACGAGATTTATTTGATGCTTTGGGAGGCACATTGGTGTTGGAGGCAGAAGAGCAGTTTAATCTTTTTATGACAGCTGGTTCACTTATGGGGGTTTATTGTAATTTTATAGAAACAGCACATCAGTGGTTTATGACACAGGGATTAAAGAAGCAGCAGTCAGCAGATTTTCTTGCTATGATGTTTGGAAACCTTACGGATGAAATGCGTAAAATTGTAGCGGCTAAGAGTTCTGTATCTCTCGATTTTGCACTGCTTGAGAAAGAATTTTCAACGAAGGGGGGAACAAATGAGCTTTTATCAAATTGTTTTTCTCACCAAGGGGGAAGGCGTGCTTTAACCATAGCCCTTGAGACTACTTTGCAAAAAATAAGCGCTCCGAAAAATACTTGATCAATATTTACTTTCTTATTTTATAAGAGCTATACGGTATGTTGGTTATGAGATAAACACAGATCTATAAAATTATCTGTTTCCTCTAATTTTTAAGCGCAAGATAAAGGTAATTTATTCTTGGCTCTTGAAAAGATATTACAATGAACGTTTTTGCAAGTCGTCAAGCCTGAATAAAAAAGATCGTAAAAATGGGCAATGATTTGCTTTTACAGTAGGAACGGTGAGAATATTTTCGTGTTTTTTTGTTTTTGGACATAAAAGTTTTTCATAACAACATGGTGTTTGCAGATAAAAAAAGTGATCTACTATCAAAAATATTCTGATATGGTCATGATGATAGATTTTATTTTGTGAAAGAATAGGTGTATTGAAAATATTGGATGGGCTTTTGGTTCGAGAAAAAATACTCTTCTTGCTCCTGTATTTATATTCTCATTCTATGAGAATGAATAATGATTACATATTGAGGTAAAGGGGCCCCTCATTGCCTTGCGGACAGGTCCAATTGATATTTTGATTAGGGTCTTTGATGTCGCAAGTTTTACAATGTATGCAATTTGAAGCGTTGATAACATAAGTTTCATGATCATTATGCTCTAGCCACTCGTAAACAGCGGCAGGACAGTAGCGACTAGAAGGGCCACTATAGATTGCATATTCGGAGTTTTTTTGTTTTTCTAATGAGGCTATTTTTAAATGACAAGGTTGATTTTCTTCATGGTGTGTATTGGAAAGTGCGACACTGGAAAGGCGATCAAAGGTTACAATACCATCTGGTTTTGGATAAGCGATGGGTTGAAATTTTTCTGCTGGTTCAAGACATGCATAATCTGCTTTTCCATGGGAGAGTGTTTTAAATAAGGAAAATCCGAACAATTGTTGCCACCACATATCAAAGCCAGCAAGTTTAATTCCATATTTTGTGCCATATTTTGCCCAAAGGGGTTTAGCATTGCGCACTTGATAAAGATCTTTGCCAATGGGGCTTTTGCGCCAATGTTCTTCGATTTCTATAACTTCATCATGGGTGCGACCTTGCGCGAGAGCACTAGCGACTTTATCGGCGGCTAATATGCCAGATAAAATGGCATTGTGTGATCCTTTGATACGAGGGACATTAACAAAACCAGCAGAACAGCCAATTAATGCTCCACCTGGAAAAGATAGTTTTGGTACGGATTGCCAACCGCCTTCGCTAATGACGCGTGCACCATAACAAAGGCGTTTTGCACCTTTGAAAATTTCGTAGAGTTTTGGATGTGTTTTAAAACGTTGAAATTCTTCAAAAGGAGAAAGATAAGGATTTTTATAATCCAAGTGTACAACAAAACCAGCAGAAATTAAATTGTTTTCTTGGTGATAAAGAAAACCACCACCACCGGTATCGTTGTCTAAGGGCCAGCCAGCAAAATGTTGAACTAAACCACATTGGTGTTTTTGGGGATCAACTTCCCAAAGCTCTTTGAGACCGAGACCAAATTTTTGTGGTTCACGGTTTTTGCTAAGATCAAATTTTTGTATCAGCTGTTTTGCAAGGGAGCCACGTGCTCCTTCCGCAATTAGAGTATATTTTGCCAATAAAGCCATACCAGGCATATAATTTTCCCCGGGCGATCCATCTTTGTTCCGTCCCATATCAGATGTGAGAACGCCAATGATGGCTCCACGATCGTTCTCTATGATATCCGATACAGCAAAACCAGGATAGATCTCAACACCGAGCGCTTCGGCTTTTTGGCAAAGCCAACGGCATACGCTTCCAAGTGAAACGATATAGCATCCATCATTTGATAAAATTTTGGGGCGAAAGATGTTGGGAAAGAGTGTGGCGCCTTTAGGTTTTAGAAAAAAAAACTGATCATTAGTGACGGGTGTTTTGAAAGGATGATCGCTTTCATTTCTCCATTCTGGCAAGAGTGTATCAATGCCGATAGGGTCAACAACTGCTCCAGACAGGATGTGTGCACCAACTTCAGTGCCTTTTTCAACGATTGTGACAGAAAGTTCGGGGTTAATCTGTTTGAGACGAATTGCGGCAGAAAGTCCTGCTGGTCCTGCTCCGACAATTACTATGTCAAATTCCATACTTTCATGTTTATAATGCGAAGGTGCATTCATAGTCTATAAGGCTTTCTCCAACTCTGGAATAATTTGGTGAAGATCACCAACAAGGGCATAATCAGCAATTTGCATGATAGGGGCTTCTGCATCCTTGTTAATGGCCACAATAACTTGTGCGTCCATTATACCGGATAAATGCTGGATTGCACCGGAAATACCAATGGCGATATAGAGTTCAGGGGCAACAATTTTGCCTGTTTGTCCAATTTGCCAATCATTAGGGGCATAACCTGCATCAACGGCTGCTCGGCTGGCGCCTAAAGCCGCTTTTAGTTTATTCGCAAGGGGGAGGAGGAGTGCCATAAATTTTTCTTGAGAACCAAGACCGCGTCCACCTGAGATGATAACACGTGCTGAGGTAAGATCAGGACGATCAGTTTTAGTGGTTTCTGCTGTTATAAAAGCAGAAAGGTTTGGATTGGGAGCTGGTGTTATTGTTTTGAGGGGAGCAGTATTATTTTGGAAAGGCGTTGGTGAGAAAGAGGCTGTGCGAACTGTTATCACCTTTTTATGATCATGGCTGCGTATAGTTTCAAGTGCATTTCCTGCATAAATTGGTCGTTTAAAGGTATCAGGTGCAAGGACAGCAATAATATCTGAAATTTGCATAACATCAAGAAGAGCAGCCACGCGTGGCATGACATTTTTGCCGGTGCTGGTAGAGGCAGCCATGATCACATCATAATTATTTGCTAAGTTGATAATTGTATTTGCCATAGGTTCGGCAAGTTGATGGGCTAAGTAATCTGCTTCAGCGGTGAGAATTTGTCGCACACCAGTAAGTTTAGCAGTGTTTTCAGCAAGTTTTTGAACCTTTTTTCCACAAATCAAAATATCGATATCATTGCTGATAGCACGAGCAGCAGTGAGCGCTTTTGCGGTTTCTTCTATATGAGATTCGGCTAATAAAAGAATTGCCATAAGTTTTTGCCTTTTTACACAGTGTTGTTTTTGATCTCAGTTATTGAATATTAAATACGATTTGTTTGTTTTAACGCATTGACTAGCTCTGCTACATTTGCCACTTTAATACCAGATTGACGGGGTTTTGGCTCTTCAACACTCAGGATTGTGAAGTGCGCTTGCGTTTCGATGCCAAGGTCGGCAAGCGCCTTTTTTTCAATGTTTTTCTTTTTTGCTTTCATAATGTTGGGCAGAGAAGTATAACGTGGTTCATTTAAGCGTAGATCAGCAGTCATGACTATGGGAAGAGGTAAGGAGATGGTTTGAGTGCCGTTATCGACTTCACGGATAACAATTGCTTGTCCATTTTTTATGTTTAAGTTTGAAGCAAAAGTTGCTTGCCCCCAACCAAGAAGAGCGGCTAGCATTTGCCCGGTTTGATTGCTATCGTCATCAATTGCTTGTTTTCCTAAAAAGACCATATCTGGTTTTTCTTCATGAACAATGACCGTGAGAATTTTAGCAATTGCTAAGGGTTCAAGTGTTTGTTCTGTCGTTATAAGAAGGGCACGATCAGCTCCCATGGCAAGTCCTGTTCGCAAAGTTTCTTGTGCAGCTTCTGGCCCAATTGAAACAAGAACAACTTCTGAAATGTTTCCGGATTCTTTTTGGCGAATTGCCTCTTCCACGGCTATTTCATCAAAAGGGTTCATAGACATTTTTACGTGGGACAGATCAACTCCTGTGCTATCGGATTTGACGCGTATCTTGATATTATAATCAACAACACGTTTGACAGCGACAATTATCTTCATGATGATCCTCTTTTATTTGTATAATAACAAGTTTATAGTAATAATGACGAGAAACAAAATTGTTTAAAATGTAATTCCACTTATCATTGATTTTCTCATGATATCAGCTTTTTCAACTTTTTTTGCTTTTTATCACTGTTATTTATTTCCCTTTTGTGCATTTTCATCATGGCGACTTTCCCTTGAATCAAAAGTAAAGACAAGGAACATTTGTTTCAAGTGAATGCCTTTTGTTATAGTTTATAAAAACAGTTTTAAAAGAACTTAAAATAAAAGAGACATAGAATGGTAAACGATATGAGAATAGCACAATGAAAATGTCTTTTTTCGTCCCATTGGTGCCATTAATTAAGAAAATAGCTATAAATGGCAAGAAGTAAAAAAGCACAGATCATTTATTAAGGCGTTTTTGAAAGTTCTTAAAGCTCTATTTACTAAAATAGGGCACACTTTCCTATTATTTAGGCGATTCTTTGCCAAAAATTAAGAGAATGTAGCGTTTATAGGTACAATGAGGGGTAGCGTTTTTGAATAGGAAGAGTTATACTGCAAAACAGAGTGAGCAAGATAAATCTCCTTTTTTTGTTGTTGAGAAAAAAGAGAAGATGAGCACGTCTGCTGAAGTAACGATGTCAGATATTGCTAAAAAATTATACTCTGTTTATGCACAAATGCAGATGAAACATTCTCCTCGTCATGTGACATCACAAAATTTTGTCGAAGAGAATTTTAAATCTTATTTGGATGATATTAGTCGAGCAATTTTGACTGAGCATTATATGCGTCGTCAAAAAGAAAAAAAGCTTTTTGAGTATTTAGAGCAAATTAAAATGCTTATTCAGAATTTGCATAGCGAAAAGAAGAGCTTAGAAGAAGCAATGATAACACGGCGTATGGCGCGTTCAAAGTCGTTTGATTCTGTTGTGCAGAAGCTTGCTGTTATGGGGGGGGAAGAAAAACAAAAATGCTCGTTGCTCCAAGAGGAATCAAACTTTTCAAAACGAAATGGCATAACTCCAAGCCAAAATAATTGTGCAAAGGTGGTGCAACAGACGAATAAAAACTCTTTGCCAAAGGATAGCATACAGTGTTTTTCAAAAGAGGCTGAGGAAATTGTAGAAAATTCTACAGCAGGAGAAAATCGTACCGATGTTCAAGCAGTTGGGCATTGCTGTGAGAATGATAGTGCTTCTCCCTTAAAAATGAAATCTCAGAAAACTTTCTTTTTTTAGGCTCTTCTCTTAAAATTTTTTTTCGGTGTTTTTTAATCATTGCATTTCTGGCAGTGATAGCGTTATGTTTTTATAGTTTTTTAAGAGAGCCACATTTTTTTAATTTGTGGGGTTAATGAAGTAACATGGGATGTGTTGCATATTTGTAATTTTATAAAAGATTCTATGGCATTTAAAATCCTTTTTTCAAATATGCGCAAAAACTCCGAAGAAGGAGCTTATGAGAGAGGGCTCTCGAATTTATCTTGAAGGTTCTGTAAGTGAGTATTTATTTACCAATTGCTGAAATGTCACTTAACATGCTGATCCTGATTGGTATGGGAGTTGTTGCGGGATTTTTTTCAGGTCTTTTTGGTATCGGTGGTGGTTTTCTTATCACGCCTTTATTGATTTTTTATAATATTCCTCCTGCTATTGCTGTGGGAACAGGTGCTAATCAGATGATTGCATCATCTGTAACCGGAGCAATTACACATTTTAGAAGACGTACCCTTGATATTAAACTTGGGATTCTTTTAGCGATTGGAGGGGGAATGGGCTCTTTAATCGGGATTCAGATTTTTTCTGTTCTAAAAAAATTGGGACAATTGGATCTCATGATTTCGCTGCTTTATGTGATTCTTCTTGGCAGTATTGGAAGTTTGATGATTATTGAAAGTTGGCGTGATATGATACGTCAGCGTAAGGCAAAAAAAGTCAATATTCGTCTTGCTGGTAGACATAATTGGATTCATCGCTTGCCATTAAAAATGCGTTTTCGCACATCTATGATTTATGTTAGTGTTATTCCAGTTTTAGCGATTGGTCTCATTGTTGGATTGTTATCTTCTATTATGGGAATTGGTGGTGGTTTCTTTATGATACCGGCATTGATTTATCTACTGCACGTTCCAACCAGTGTGGTGATTGGGACCTCCCTTTTTCAGATTACATTTGTTTCTTCTTTTACCACAATTTTGCAAAGTGTGACTAATCAGTCCGTTGATATTGTTTTGGCTTTTTTATTGATGATTGGGGGCAGTATTGGTGCACAATATGGAACACGGGTTGGGCGAAAGTTAAAGGCTGAACAATTGCGTATGGCTCTCGCGGTTTTAGTGTTGATTGTATGTATGCGTCTTGCTTTTCAATTATTTATACGCCCTGATAATCTTTTCTCTCTGGATATTTTGATGAAATAAAAATGGGTAGATTATTTTCTTTATGTGTCATTGCAGGCTGCTTTTGTATTGTTTCTGTTGCTGTGTGGGCACATGTTGGCGCGAAAGCTGTATTCATTGATCCTATTAATCATGAAACTATCCAGGTTATTGTAACAACCAATAGGATTACGGTCGATGCGCATTTCGATGGTCGTGATCTTTATATTGCTGGTGTTTTGGAAAATATTGATCCGTTATATTCTCGACAAAATCCATATGATATTGTTATTAGCTTAGAGGGACAAGCGCGCCCAATGGTTATGCGGGAAAAAAAACGTAATGCTGGTGTTTGGGTGAATGCAGATTCTCTTATTTTTAAAAATGTTCCTCTCTTTTATTCTATGGTTACAACACGTTCAATTGATGAGATTGCAAATGTTGAAGAGTATAAACATTTAGGATTAGGATTATCTTATTTGTTATTGCAAACAGATGAACAAAAGCAAAAGAAAATCAAAATTTTTCGTGACGAATTGATAAAATTGCAAAAAGCTAAAAATCTCTATCATGAAGAAGTAGGAGGTGTTCGTTTTGGTTCTGGTGCACTTTTTACAGCACATTTTCGTTTGCCAGCAAATATCCCTGTTGGGCATTATCAGGTTCGTGCTTATCTTTTTCGCAATGGACAATTTATTGATAGTGCGACCACAACTCTTGAAATTGTTAAAGCACATATTGCTTATACAATTTTTCATGCAGCTCAAAAGCATAGTTTATTATATGGTCTTGTTGCGGTAATTGTAGCTGTGAGTACAGGTTTCTTGTGTCGTTTGATTTTTCGAAAAGATTAGTGAGAAGGAAACGTTAGGGTCTTTATTTTTTATAAAAAATGCGTAAAATAATAAAAATAGGCACAACAATGATGGCTCCCATCATGGCGATATGAAAGAAATTTGCAAGAGTTATAAATCCTGTTTCCCATAAAGATTTTAAAAATTCTATTATTTTTTGCACGAGACTTCGAGGATTCCACCCAAGGAAATTCATTACGATACCAACAAGGAATGAAAGGATGAGCAATTTTAAAGCAACACGCCCTCGTGTTCTTTCAAGAAATGCATGAAGAGAATTAGACAGCTTTTTCCTTTTGTTCATTTTAACACCTTTCGTGTATAGTGCGCTTTCGTTGCATAACACAGTTGTATCATCACCATAAAGAAAAAATATTTCTTTTGTTTTTCCTTACTTTTTTTTCGAGTTCGCCACCCTGTAGTACCGGAGTGACTTCTGTACTGGTTTCTGAAACGCGCTCATGTTCTGTTGGCATTTTTCGATATATTTTCATAATATTCCTTTCATAAATTTATTGGATATTCTTCAGTTTTGCATGAATTTGTGGAGGAATTTTATAATATTTCGACGTTTTGTATGACGTTGTAAATTTTCTACTACGTCGAAAATTCCATAATAGATTAATATATTGTGTATAGAATGTAACTTCAGGACATCCTATTTAGAAAAAAGACTATTCATCCTGATGAAATATATATAGTTGTTAATCTTAGATATTTCAATCTATAGAGAAATATTAAATTTATTTTTTAAAGAAATATGGGAGCTTAAAATGTTTTGTTAAGAAAAAATTTAGTTGTATGTAAATGAATTGCAAAAATATGAGGTTATTGTGGAGCTTATGCTTCAAATGACATCGCTTTTTCTTAAAAAATGATGAGATCTAGTGACTGTCCTTTGGGGTGGGGGCATGGAAAATTCAAATTTCCTTGTGAAAGGAATAGGAGTGGCCATGGTTAGCAGCTATGCTTATGTTTTTTTAAACCAACCGAAGTTGGTACTTTAGAGATTATTTTTAGAAAATCGCAACAAGGGATTTGAAACAGAAGTTCTGTTTGATGAGATAAAAAATTTTTTTCCTTATATGTCCTGAATTTAGGTGTTGTGACATCATCAACAGGTAGCTGTCATGCGTGATATCATTTATTGGATATTAGAGCATTTTCTGTTGCATCTTTTTGTTTGGTTTATACCTTTTCAGGGAGAAAGAATGGTTGGAAGGTAGCTGCTTCTTTTGAAGATTTTGAATTTTACCTCTAAGAGGTATGCTTTCTAAGCTTTATCTTATTACTTTTGCTCTTATTACTTTTGCTTGTCGTTGTTGCATGAGGAATTTATAGAATAAACTTTAAAAGGAAAAACCTATGAACTTGAAAAGAAAAATATTGAAGTGTAGCAGCTCTTTTGTTTCTGCTGTTATTGCTTTGGGGATAATGGTGCAACAAATTGCAGCAAAAACACCTGCCGATACCCTCGTGATGGCTTTGAATCTCGATTCAATCGAGACTTTTGATCCTGCGCAAATCAATGAACGTTATGGCAATGAAATTGTTGCCAATATTTGTGATAATTTAATCGATTCTGCTACAGATGATCCAGCTAAAATAATGCCTTCTTTGGCAAAGAGTTGGGATGTTTCAAATGAGGGCGGAGGGACGGTAATTACTTTTCATTTGCGCGATGGTTTAAAGTTTAATGATGGTCGGCCTGCTGGTGCTCATGATCTTGTTTGGGGGATGAGGCGGATTGTTAAATTGAAGTTGTCTGCAGCGGCAGTATTTAACGAATATGGAATTACAGAACAAAATGTTGATTCTACTCTTCAAGCATCGGATGAAAAAACCGTAGTGATGAAATTTGATAAACCTTATCCAGCAGAGATAATCCTTGGACATATTCTTACTACTCGTGTTGCTGCTTTGCTTGATCGTGAGACAATTATGAAACACGAACAAGATGGTGATATGGGCAATCGCTATTTGGCAAGTCATGCTGCTTGTGTTGGTCCTTATCAATTAGTACGTTGGCGTTCTGGAGAAGCAATTTTGTTGCGTGCAAGTTCCAATTATTGGGGAGAGGCAGCAAAATTGAAGCAGATTTTAATTCGTCATATTGCAGAGCCTGGAACACAACGTTTGTTGTTAGAAAAACATGATATCGATGTTGCTCGTAATGTGATGCCAGAGGATATAGCAGATCTTCAAGCAACAACAGATATTAAGATTGAAAAAGTGTTGGCGCCATCTGTGATAATGTGGGGATTTAATACGACAAATCCCATTTTTGCCAATGAAAAGGTGCGTTTGGCAATGCGCTATCTTATCGATTATGACACTCTTGGAAAGACTCTTCTTAAAGATGTTGGTATTCCACGGGCAAGCTTTATTCCCATTGGTAATCTTGGGGCTTTGAATGAAAAAGAAGGGCAACCCTTTAAACTTAATCTAAAAAAAGCCAAGCAGCTTTTAACGGAAGCAGGTTATCCGAATGGTTTTGAGGCCAATATTTTAGCAGGAAAATCTCCTTATCCTTTTGCTTTGCCTATTGCTCAGTCTATCCAGGACAATGCAAAAAAAATAGGTGTGCGCTTTAAGATTGAACATTTTGTAGGAACGCAGTTGTTTTCAAAACTTTATGCACGGGGTTTTGATACAATTTTTATGGGATGGAATAACGATTCTGCAGATCCTTATACAATGGCTTCACGTCTTGTTTATAATCCTGATAATCGATTTGAAGCTAAAAACACAGGCTATCCTAGTTGGTGCCATGGCTATTTTGATGAAGATATGAATAAGAAGGTAAGGGATGCCCTGTTTCAAAAAGATCCACAAAAACGGGTACAAATGTATGCTGATTTGCAGCGTGATTTTATGCAAAAAGGACCTTATGCTTTTATCTATCAGACATATAGTATTATCGCTATGACACCTGATGTAAAAAAATGGGTGTGGAATAGTGCACCACGTATTTTTTATAATGCCATTGAAAAATAAGTATGTCTTAAATATTGTAACATATAAAAAATACGATCGTGATATCTTCGATGTTTTGTATAGAGTTTAAAAGCTTTGCAAAATATCGAAGTTTATTGGCAAAATGTATTGATCTATTCTCTATAGGGTAACTCCAAGACACTTTTCTTTAGAGAGGGGGTATGGGTTTTTATAAAATGCATATATACATAGATATTAAGATTTAAGCAGAATTTAGTATTTTTTAGAAAAAGCGGGGGATCTTAAAATGTGCTGTTGAGAAAAAATTCGGTTGTATGTGGGTGAACTTGGGGGAGTATGAGGTTATTGTGGAGCTGATGCTTCAAATTGCACTGCCTTTCCTTAAAAAATGATGATATGCTGGAGATTGTCCTTGGTGTGGGTTCATGAAAATGCTCAAATTGCCTTGTGAGGAAGGAGAGGAGTGTTTATGGTTAGCAACTTGCTTATGAGGATCATCAAAATATCAAAGGATGATTGAGGTTTTCAAACCAACCGAAGTTGGTGCTCTGAAAACTCTTTTTAGAAAATCGCAAAAAGAGATTTGAAGCAGAAGTTCTGTTTGATGAGATAAAGAAGAAGCTTTTGCCTTATATGCCCTGAGTTTAGGTGTTGTGGTATCATTAACAGGTAGCTATCATGGTTGATATCACTCATTGGATATTAGAGCATTTTCTGTTGCATCTTTTTGTTTGGTCTATATCTTTTCAGGCAGAAAGAATGGTTGGAAGATAGCTGCTGCTTTTGAAGATTTTGAATTTTACTTCTAAGAGATGTGGTTTCTAAGCCTGATCTTATTACTTTTGTCTGTCGTTGTTGCATGGGGAATTTATAGAATAAGCTTTAAAAGGAAAAGCCTATGAACTTGAAAAGAAAAATATTGAAGTGTAGCAGCTCTTTTGTTTCTGCTGTTATTGCTTTGGGGATGTTTGTGCAACAAGTTGCAGCAGAAACGCCTGCCGATACTCTTGTGATGGCTTGGAATCTCGATGCAATAAGTACATTTGATCCTGCACAACTCAATGACCGTTATGGAACTGAAATTGTTGTCAATGTTTGTGATAATTTAGTTGAATCCGCTAAAGATGATGCAACTAAAATGGTTCCTTCTTTGGCAAAGAGTTGGGATGTTTCAAATGAGGGCGGGGGTACGGTAATTACTTTTCATTTGCGTGATGGTTTAAAGTTTAATGATGGTCGGCCTGCTGGTGCTCATGATCTTGTTTGGGGGATGAGGCGGATTGTTAAACTGAGAATGTCTAATGCTCCTACATTTAATGAATATGGTATCACAGAACAGAATGTTGATGAGGCTTTTCAAGCACCGGATGAAAAAACCGTAGTGATGAAATTTGATAAACCTTATCCAGCGGAACTTATTCTTAGCAATATTTCTACTAACCGTACTGTTGCTTTGCTGGATCGTGAGACACTTATAAAACATGAACAAGATGGTGATATGGGAAACCGGTATTTGGCCAGCCATTCTGCTTGTGTTGGTCCTTATCAGATAAGTAGCTGGCTTCCTGGAGAAGCCCTTTTGTTGCATGCAAGTCCTAACTATTGGGGAGAAGCACCTAAATTGAAGAAGATTTTAATTCGCCATGTCGCGGAGCCTGGAACACAACGTTTATTGTTGCAAAAACACGATATCGATGTTGCACGTAATTTGATGCCAGAGGATGTAGCAGATCTCCAAGCAACAACAGATATTAAAGTTGAAAGAGTGTTGGCGCCTTCCATGATCATATGGGGTTTTAATGCGACAAATTCTATTTTTGCCAATGAAAAGGTGCGTTTGGCGATGCGCTATCTTATTGATTATGAAGGACTTGGTAAGACCCTTCTTAAAGATGTTGGTGTTCCACGTGCAAGTTTTATTCCTCTTGGTAATTTGGGAGCTTTGGATGAAAAAGAAGGACAGCCCTTTAAACTTGATCTTCAAAAGGCAAAGCAACTTTTAACGGAAGCGGGTTATCCGAATGGTTTTGAGGCCAATATTTTTGCAGGTGCATCTCCTTATCCTTTTGCTTTGCCCATTGCTCAGTCTATCCAAGATAATGCAAAAAAGATTGGTGTGCGTTTTAAAATTGAACGTTTTGTAGGTACGCAGTTGTTTTCAAAATTTTATGCACGCGGTTTTGATACGATTTTTTTCGGATGGAATAATGGCTCTGGTGATCCCCATACAATGGCTTCACGTCTTATTTACAATCCTGATAATCGGTATGAGGCAAAAAATACAGGCTATGCTAGTTGGTGCCATGGGTATTTTGATAAAGCTATGAATCAAAAGGTTCAGGATGCGTTGTTTGAAAAAGATCCACAAAAACGTGCGCAAATGTATGCTGATTTGCAGCGTGAATTTATGCAAAAAGGACCTTATGCTTTTATCTATCAGACATATAATATTGTTGCTATGACACCTGATGTCAAAAAATGGGTCTGGAATAGTGCACCACATATTTTTTATAGTGCAATTGAAAAATAAGAGGATATTAAGTTTATAAAATACGAAAAAGTATGATTACGATATATTTAACGTATTGCAAAGCGTTTAAAAACTTTGCAATATGCTGAATTTCATAGGTGATATATTTTATAAAGAATTTCATTTCAAAACATTCTCTTTTAGGAAGAGATTTCATTTTATAAGATGGAATAATGGCTCTGTGGATTTCCATACAATGGCTTTAGGTATTATTTATAACTCTCATAATCGGTTTGAGACTAAGAATATAGGTATCTGAATTGGTGCTAATGGGTATTTAGATAAAAATATAAATTAAAAGGTTAAAGATGCTGCATTGCAAAAAGATTCACAGAAACGGGTGTAAAAAATTGAAAAATGATAAGTTTGTTTGGTGAAAAAATAGGTGCAACGAATGTAGCAGAATTTACTGTTTCCGAAATAGCAGGGGCTTTAAAGCGCGTTGTTGAAGAGAAATTTGGTTATGTGCGGGTACGGGGAGAGATATCAGGTTATCGCGGGGCTCATGCTTCGGGGCACGCTTACTTTGCCTTAAAAGATGATAAGGCACGGTTGGAAGCGGTTATTTGGCGTGGCATTATGGAAAAGCTCAAATTTCCTCCCGAAGAAGGGATGGAAGTGATCGCTGTCGGCAAATTGACAACTTACCCGGGGTCATCAAAATATCAAATTGTCATTGAGGCGCTTGAGCCAACAGGGGTTGGCGCTTTGATGGCACTTCTAGAAAAGCGCAAGAAAAAGCTTGCAGATGAAGGTTTATTTGATGAATCCAAGAAAAAACCTTTACCTTATATGCCGCGAATTATAGGCGTTGTGACATCACCAACAGGCGCTGTTATCCGTGATATTATTCATCGTATATCAGATCGTTTTCCATTGCATATTTTGGTTTGGCCTGTTCGTGTCCAGGGGGAAACGAGTGGTCAGGAAGTGGCTGCTGCTGTTGAAGGTTTTAATGCTCTTCCTTTAGGAGGGGTTGTTCCAAAACCTGATCTTATTATTGTTGCACGGGGAGGAGGAAGTTTAGAAGATTTATGGGGATTTAATGACGAAGCTGTTGTTCGTGCTGTTTATGAGTCTGCTCTCCCGGTTATCTCTGCTGTTGGGCATGAAACAGATTGGACTTTGATTGATTATGTTGCTGATTGGCGCGCTCCAACTCCCACAGGAGCAGCAGAAAAGGCTGTTCCTGTTAAGCTTGATCTCGAAGTGTATGTTGCGTCTCTTGGTGCCCGTTTACGCAAGGGATTGGTGCGTTATTTTGATTTTCATCAACAAAAATTGCGTGCTATTATAAGAGGGCTTCCGACTGTCGATCAACTTTTCGCTCTACCACGGCGTGGTTTTGATGAAATTTCAAGTCGATTGCTGCGTGCTCTTCATGTGAGCTGCGATAAAAAACATTTTTCTTTTCATGCGCTTGCTATACGTTTTTCACCGCGTTTACTGAATACTGAAAAAGCGAAACGTAATACAAAGGAGTATACTGCGCGCCTTCATCGCGCTTTTGTGCACAATGTGGAAAAACAACGTGCTCAGGTGGAGGTCGCGTTTAGGCTTTTAAAAAGCACTTCATATCAAAATATTTTAGAGCGTGGTTTTGTTTTGGCTTTGGGGCAGGATAATAAGCCCATCAAACGGTTGGTGCAGTTTCCTGAAACGGGGCAAATCAGTTTATGTTTTTTTGATGGTGAAATTAGTGTTTCAACGCATGATCATGCTCTCAACCGATCTTCAAAATCTAAAAGGATCAAATCGAAGCAAGATGATCAAGGAACGCTCTTTTAATACAATAAATGTGGTGCTCGATGAAGGGCTTCTTATGGGGGCGGATGGAAAAGTTCGTTGTTCATGGGCAGGAACGGATCCACTTTATTGTGCTTATCATGATAATGAATGGGGAAAACCTGTTTTTGAAGATCGCCATTTGTTTGAGAAAATTTGTCTTGAAGGTTTTCAGGCAGGGCTTTCTTGGCTCACAATTTTAAAAAAAATTTCTTCTTTTCGAAATGCGTTTGATCACTTTGATTTTGAAAAAATTATGCATTATGATGAAGTAAAAGTGCAAATGTTGATGCAGAATAAAGGTATTGTTCGCCATCAAGGAAAAGTTCGATCGGTGCTTAATAATGCATTTAGAGCACAGGAAATTATAACAGAGTGGGGGAGTTTGTCCCGCTATTTTTGGTCGTTTCAACCACCACAATCAGAGCGTTATAAAAAAATAGATTTTCAAACACTGTTGGCTAATCCCATAACGCCTGCTTCTCTTCGCCTTTCTAAGGATTTGAAAAAACGTGGTTGGACATTTGTTGGTCCTACAATTTGTTATGCTTTTATGCAGTCTGTTGGGATTGTCAATGATCATCTTGAAGGGTGTTTTTGTCGGTAAATTGCAAAGCAGCTGTAAGGGATATTGTTTAGTAGAGCAATAAAAGGACAGTGAATAGTTTTTTGATATTTTATTACCTTATTGTTATTGGATTATTTCTTCTTAGTATGGATATTTTTGTCAGAGACAGTAATATGGTGTTAGAAAAGGTAAAGAAAAATCAATATGAAAGTAATCTGTATTATTGATTTTAAACAAACAGATGTCTGTTTTTATTTGTATAATGGTTACCATAAAGCAAATAATGTGCATTTTATTTATAGTAGTTAAAGAAGAAAAAGTAGTTTTCAAGTTTTTGTACGTGTCGCTCTTAATTTTATTGTTCTTTTTTAAAATTTAATGAAATATATTTGTTAAATTTTGTGATGAATGTACGATAGATTACTCTGTTTATATAGCGTCTGATTATCAAGTACTTGTGTTACGTTTTATTATCTGATAGCTTCTTTGTCGAGAGGGTAATTTTGCTGCGTATGAGCTCCGATTGTTGGGGACGATGCTTAAGCTCAGAGGGGGCTGTGTCCATTGCATTACTTAGTTAAGTTCCTGGATTTTCCGTGGGGAGCAAGAATTTCTGTAGTATGTTATTTGGTATCTATTTTTGTGGTTTCAAAATAATGATGAACGTTGAAATTGGGGAAAATTTATGGCCAGTCATGTTTTTTGCGGCTAAGTATAGTGAATTTTATTTTTGCCAATGAATAAAGTATCTTTTATTGTGGATTTTTTTATTGGCTACGATCTTTTTGGAAAAATACCTTTTAGAGAGTCAGTATTTCTCATTGCTATTTTATCTCTGTTGACTCATTTAGGAGCATTTATAAATAAGAGAGATTTTCTTTTGTGTTTTAATTTCAATAGGTTAAGCGGTTTTTTATGGGTAGCAAAATTTTAGCGGAGCTGTTTTTTGTGTTTTGCTGCTTTATTCGATTTTGAAATAGCTATAGTTTAATGAGGAGTGCGAAGATATTAGGATGTAGTCTGGTCGGAGGAAGATATATTGTGTGTCTACTATAGTTTAATTAAACTAAAACTCATGTGATGAGTAAGTATATAGTATGGTCAATGTGTATTTATTCAATCTTTGGTGTATAAAATTGCTATGTTATTTCATAATAATTAATTTAATATAATAAATTTTAAAAGGAAAAGTCTATGAACGTAAAAAGAAAAATATTGAAAAGGAGCAGTTCTTTTGTTTCTGCTGTTATTGCACTGGGGATGTTTGTGCAACAAGTTTCAGCGAAAACACCTGCCGATACGCTCGTGATGGCTTGGAATCTCGATGCAATAAGTACATTTGATCCTGCGCAGCTTAATGATGTTTATGCAGCTGAAATTTTTGACAATGTTTGTGATAGTTTGGTCAGTCCGGCTTCGGATGATTCAGCCAAAATGGTTCCTTCTTTGGCAACACATTGGGATGTTTCAGGAGATGATCAAAGTACAGTGCTTACTTTTCATTTGCGCGATAGTTTAAAGTTTAATGATGGTCGTCCTGCTAACGCTCATGATCTTGTTTGGAGCATGAAGCGGATTGTCAAATTGAAGTTGGCTACTGCAGCATCATTTAATGAATATGGGATTACAGAAAAAAACTTTGATTCTGTTATTCAAGCACCGGATGAGAAAACGGTGGTGATGAAATTTGATAAGCCTTATCCAGCAGAGCTTATTCTTAACGATCTCGTTGCGGGTCGTGCTACTGCTTTGCTTGATCGTGAAACGATTATGAAGCACGAAAAAGATGGTGATATGGGAAATAGGTATTTAGCCAGTCATGCGGCTTGTGTTGGTCCTTATCAGATAAGTAGGTGGCGTCCTGGGGAAGCCGCTTTATTGCGTATAAGCTCTAATTATTGGGGTAAAACGCCTAAATTGAAGAAAATTTTAATTCGCCATGTTTCGGAACCTGGAACGCAACGTTTATTGTTACAAAAACACGATATCGATGTTGCACGTGATTTGATACCAGAGGATTTGGTAGATCTCCAAGCAAAAACAGATATTAAAGTTGAAAGAATGTTGGAGCCAACCATGATGTATTGGGGCTTTAATACGACAAATCCAATTTTTTCCAATGAAAAAGTGCGTTTGGCGATGCGCTATCTTATTGATTATGAAGGACTTGGTAAGGGTGTTCTCAAAGGTGTTGGTATTCCACGTGCAAGCTTTATTCCTTTTGGTAATTTTGGAGCTTTGGATGAAAAAGAAGGACAACCCTTTAAACTCGATCTTCAAAAAGCAAAACAGCTTTTAACGGAGGCGGGTTATCCTAAAGGATTTAAGGCCAATTTTTTAGTGGGAAGTTCACATTATGCTTTGCCTATTGCTCAGTCTTTGCAAGATAATGCAAAAAAGGTAGGGGTAAATCTTAAAGTTGAACGTTTGGCAGGTACGCTGTTGTTTTCAAAAGTTTATGCACGTGCTTTTGATACAATTTTTGTTGGATGGAATAGCGATTCTGCTGATCCTCATTCAATGGCTTTGCGTCTTGTTTATAATCCTGATAATCGGTTTGAAGCGAAAAATACAGCTTATCCAAGTTGGCAGCATGGGTATTTTGATGAAGCTATGAATAAAAAGGTGGAAGACGCGTTGTTTGAAAAAGATTCACAAAAACGGGCGCAAATGTATGCTGATTTACAGCGTGAACTTATGCAAAAAGGACCCTATGCTTTTATCTTTCAGAAATATAATGTTGTCGCTATAACGCCTGATGTCAAAAAATGGGTTTGGAATAATGCGTCACGTATTTTTTATAATGCAATTGAAAAATAAATGCATATTAGATGTTATAAAGTACAAAAAGAACGTGATCATAATATGAATAATAAAAATATCCTCCCGCAAGAGTTTTTTAAACTTAAGGTATGAAATTGCGGGGGGCTTTTACCGTATGCTTAAGGTTATTGATAGAAACAGTGGGGTTGATAAGTATGGGAAGTGATAATTTTTTGAGCTTTTTGCTTATCGTGGTACAGATGGTATGAATTTCGGTTATAAGTTAGTGTGTGAGAGATTTGTCTTTGGATGTTTTATTAGTAAAGTTGATAATGCTGTGTTGCTGAGGAGATAAAAAAGATCTCAAAGTATTTTATGTGAGAAAGATAACATAAAATGCAAAGGATAATGCTAAAATGAGAAAAAAAGGAATGTTGAAAAACTTTTGTATTTTGTTAAGCACAATCGGCTTTTTGAATGGGGCTATATCATCAGCATTCAGCACGTCATCTAAAGATACCTTGGTGATGGCATGGAATATTGATTCCATTAGTAGCTTTGATCCAGCTCAAACGGTTGAGGTTGTCACGAGTGAATTGTTGACGAATATTTGCAGCGCATTAGTACAATATGATAAGCATGATCCCACGAAAATTCGTCCTGCTATGGCCCAATCTTGGGATGTTTTAGACGACGGGAAAAGAATTGTTTTTCATCTTCGTGATGACTTAAAATTTGATGATGGAAGAAAGGCAACAGCGCAAGATCTTGCGTGGTCAATGCAACGTATTATTAAATTAGGATTGAGTTATGCTCAATCTTTGATGGATTATGGGTTCACTAAAAATAATGTTGAAACAAATATTCAAGCTCTTGATGATAAAACTTTACAACTGAAGTTGGATAAGCCTTATCCCATCCAACTTATACTGACAGTAATTGGACAGTCTTATGCTTCTGCTTTGCTTGATCGGAAAACAATTGAAGCAGAGAGTATTGACGAGGATATGGGTAATAAATATTTGGCTACGCATTCGGCTTGTGTTGGACCTTATAAATTGGTACGTTGGAGCCCTGGAGAAAAAGTTGTTTTACAAGCAACCAGACATTATTGGGGGGACATCCCTAAAATTAAGCAAATTGTTGTGCAACACGTTGCTGAATCAGCGAGTCAGAGACTTCTTTTGGAAAAAGGTGATGTGGATATAGCGCGTGATCTTTCTTCAGAAGATGTTTTGGATATTGAAAAACAGAAGGGAGCTGTTAGAATTAACCGTGTTTTGCGACCCCAGATTATTTATCTATCGCTGAACAATAAGAATGCAGTTTTTGCTAACGAAAAGGTGAGATTAGCATTTCGTTATTTGATTGATTATAAGGGGCTTGGAAACACCATTTTAAAGGGTATTGCAATTCCACGTGCAAGTTATATGTCATTGGGAATTCCTGGCGCGTTAGATGAAAAAGAGGGATTGCCTTTTAAGTTAGATTTAGAAAAAGCAAAACGTTTGATCCGTGAAGCCGGTTATCCTCAGGGTTTTAAGGTTAATCTTTTAGTTGGCAGCCTTAGTTATATGTCATCTGTTGCGCAGTCTATTCAAGCCAATGCGCGCAAAATTGGTATTGAGCTCACAATTGAAAAAATGGCACAAAATCAATTGTTAAATCGTGTGCGTGGTGGGAATTATGATACTGCTATTATGGGGTGGGGAAGTGCTGATCCTGATGGACATCCAGCTTCCTTAAATCATGTGTTTAATCCTGATCCAACATTTACAAAAAAACACAATATGTATTTGGCGTGGCGTGCTGGGTATTATGATGAAAATGTTAACAAAATGGTGATAAATGCTTTGTTTGAACAAGATCAAAATAAGCGTATTTCACAGTATCGTGCTCTACAGCATTATGTGTTTGAGCATGGTCCTATGGTCTATTTATTTCAGACATATTATACCGTTGGTATGGGACCAGCAGTAAAAAAGTGGGTTTGGAATAGTTTTAGACTTTACTACAATGATGCGGCAAAATAGAGCGTGTTATAAAGAAGAGTGTAGGGCGTGCTTGATGAGGCTTTTCTTTATTATGTAAAAAGGTGTTAGCTTGATGTTTGGTAGCTATGGAGGGGGAGATTATAATGGTTTTGCCATTTTCAGAATCTGAAGGAGTAGTGTTACAAAAGCAGAAAAAATTAGTCGTATGGGACTTTTTTTTCAAGGTATTAAAGTTGCTTATTTCAGTTTTTTTCACGCTGCTTGGTTTGGTAACAATCACCTTTTTTATTGGTCATATGCTTCCTTTAGATCCCGTTCTTGCTATTCTTGGTGATAATATCAGTCAGGAGGCTTATGATGCGATGTTTCATAAGTTGGGTCTTGATAAGCCGTTAATCGTACAGTATTGGAATTATCTTCGTAATATATTTTTGTTTGATTTTGGGGATGCTTTAACCTCGGGGCGTCCTGTCTTAGAAGATATTATGCGTGTGTTTCCAGCAACATTGGAGCTTGCTACAGTTGCTATTGTGATTGGTACGAGTCTTGGTATTCCCTTTGGTGTTTTTGCGGCAATGTATCGCGATTCATTTATTGATTATTTTGTCCGAACTTTTACTCTCTTAAGTTATTCCACTCCAACCTTTTGGCTTGGATTAATGGCGTTATTAATCTTTTATGCTAAGCTTGGTTGGATTGGTGGTCCAGGACGTATTGATTTTATTTATGAATATTCTTTTGAGCCCAAAACAGGATTTTTTCTTTGGGATACTGCTCGTCAGGGACAGTGGGAAGCTTTTGGGAATGCTTTTAGTCATATTATTATGCCTGCTTTAATCTTAGCTTTCGGTGCTATGGCCTATATTAGTCGTATGACTCGTGGGTTTATGATTGAACAGCTTAATCAGGAATATATTATTACTGCGCGTGTGAAGGGGTTATCGTTGGCACGAACGGTTTGGGGACATGCTTTTCGTAATGCTGCAGTTCAGGTTATCACTGTTGTTGCACTTTCGTATGCTTTTTTATTGGAAGGCGCTGTGTTAACAGAGACAGTTTTTGCTTGGCCTGGTTTTGGGCATTACTTGACGAATGCTCTTTTAGCTGGAGATATGAATGCAGTTGTTGGATGTACGCTGCTTATAGGGTTTCTCTTTGTCATTATTAATTTATTTTCTGATTTGCTTTATCGAATTTTTGATCCAAGGACACGTTGAATATGGCAATAATTAATCATCATAAATCGCAATCGTCATTTTCTTTTGGTCGTTGGTTAAATGAATCTGTTCCTCGGTCAGTATTCCAGGCAAATGCACAAAGAATTTATCATGCATGGATTAAATTTTCTCGTAATTTTTCGGCTCTATTTGGTCTGATTATTATTTTTATTATTGTTTTATGTGCTATTTTTGCTCCTTGGATTGCTACTAATGATTTTGTTAGCAATGACCTTACGCATCGATTGCAGCCACCCTCTATGTTACATTATTTAGGAACAGATGAATTAGGGCGGGACATTTTTAGTCGTCTCGTTTTTGGTGCACGTATTACGCTTTATGTTGTTTTTCTCACTACAATTATCGTTGGACCAATAGGACTCATTGTTGGAACTGTCTCTGGCTATATAGGGGGATGGGTTGATACCGTTCTTATGCGTATTGTTGATATTTTTCTTGCTTTTCCAGCTTTGATTTTAGCGCTTGCTTTTTCGGCGGCGTTAGGTCCAGGTATTGAAAATGCATCGATTGCAATTTCAATTGCGGCATGGCCGCCAATAGCGCGTTTGGCACGTGCTGAAACTTTGACAATACGTTCATCCGATTATGTTTCTGCAGTTCGTTTGCAAGGGGCATCTGCTTTACGGATTATTTTATTTCATGTTGCACCGATGTGTATTCCTTCAGTGGTGGTACGCTTAACATTAGATATGTCTGGAATTATTTTGACGGCTGCAGGTCTTGGTTTTTTAGGGCTGGGAGCTCAACTCCCGAGTCCTGAATGGGGAGCAATGCTTTCGACAGGTCGTGAATTTATGATGACAAATTGGTGGTTAGCGGCGATACCAGGTTGTGCAATATTGTTAGCAAGCCTTGCTTTCAATTTGTTGGGTGATGGGCTTCGTGATGTATTGGATCCACGCAATGGTTAAAAAGTTATTAGAGATAGAAGATTTACGTATCGCTTTTCCTACAAGATCTGGCATTTCAGAAGTTGTGCGCGGCGTTAGCTTTTCTATGGGAAAGGAAAAAATTGGAATTGTTGGTGAATCTGGGTCTGGAAAATCGATGACTGGGCGTGCAATACTCAAATTGAGTCCAAGAGCAGCCATTGTTAAAGCTAAAAAAATGCGCTTTGATGATATTAATTTATTGCGTGCAAGTGAACCTCAGATGCGAACTATTCGGGGTAAACGTATTTCAATGATTTTACAGGATCCCAAATATTCACTTAATCCATTAATACGGATTGGAGAACAGATTATGGAGGCTTACCGTATTCATTATCGTGTTTCAAAAGTTGATGCACGGAAGCGGACAATTTCTATGTTGGAGTCTGTTCATATTCGTGATCCAGAACATGTGATGCGCCTTTTTCCTCATGAAATATCAGGTGGTATGGGGCAGCGTGTGATGATTGCGATGATGCTTATTCCTAAACCTGATTTAATCATTGCAGATGAGCCAACTTCTGCGCTTGATATTACAGTAAGACGTCAGGTTTTATCGGTATTGGATGAGCTTGTGACCAAATCTGGAACGGGGCTTATTTTTATTAGTCATGATTTGAATATGATTGCTGATTTTTGTGATCGTGTTTTAGTTATGTATGCAGGTCGTGTGTTAGAAGAATTGCCTGCGTGCGATTTAGCTCGCGCTTGTCATCCTTATACTAAAGCGTTGCTAGCGAGTTTACCACGGCTTGATAATCCTGTTGATGTTTTAGCTGTTCCCGAACGCGATCCTGATTGGTTGCATAACCCTACAATTGTTAATGGTGTTGAAGGAGTTACCTCGTGACCAATTGTAAGAATATCCTCGATGTTTCTAATTTATCTGTGACTTTTGGGCATAATCATAAGGCAGTAACAGTTGTAAAAAATGTCAACTTTTATATTAAGCGCGGTGAAGCTTACGGTTTGATTGGTGAATCAGGATGTGGAAAATCAACCATTTTGAATACATTGGTTGGGCTTATTTCAGATTATAGTGGGCGTTTCATTTTTGATGGAGAAGAAGTTGCAAAGAAAAGAGATAAGAATTTTCTACGCCGTATTCAAATGGTTTTTCAAGATCCTTACGCTTCGCTTCATCCAAGAAAAATGGTTCATACCGTTCTTTCTGAGTCTCTCAAGATCCATGGGATGGATAATCCAAAGGAACGGGTGCGTGATGCTTTAGATTCTGTTGGTTTAAATACTTCATTTCTTTATCGTTATCCGCATGAGTTATCTGGAGGGCAACGTCAGCGTATTGCTCTTGCACGTGCTCTCATTATCGAGCCAGAGGTTTTGTTGCTTGATGAGCCAACATCTGCATTGGATGTGTCGGTACAGGCTGAAATTTTAAATTTGTTAAAATCGTTACGAGAGGAAAAAAAGCTTACTTATTTGATGGTATCCCACGATCTTGCTGTTGTTGCACACATCTGTGAACGTGTTGGAATTATGCATAAAGGGATTATTCTTGAAGAGCTTAGCAATAATGATTTGCGCAATTTACATGCTCAGCATCACTATACGAAGATGTTTTTTGAAGCCAGTATTGAGCCGATTGTTCATAAAGAACAAAGAGCATGATCAATTTTGCAAAAGAGGAAATACAATTTTGTTTATTTTGAAGTTTCTGGAGATGTTTGGTGGCATTTTTAACAGCGAAGGGGGATAATAGGATTTTTTTAGTATGAATTTGCTGGGCAGCGTTTAAGTTATAATATTTAAAATCCTATTAGAATTTCGGTTATGAAATGTACAACTGACTTTAGCATAAATTCTTTGTCCTGGTAGTGTTTTACCGTTTTTTGCTTATCATTTTATGTTCAGCAGTTTTATTTTGGAATTTTGAGTATTAAAATAATAGAAGATAATAATGCCGTATTTTCCGGAAAAGCTTCCCATTATTGTATAATATCGTCTTATTTTTAGTCGTTTTTAAATAGTTTAGACATTATTCATCGAAAAATGCTAAGCTTTGTTCTTTATAAAAATTTTCTCATGATAAATGGCAGCCTTAAAATATTTTGCTGTTTTACCAATGAGGGCATTTGTGATCTCTTTTTTCATGATTCCATAGGATAACAGCGTATCAAGATAAAAGCCATTGTCATATTGTACGATTCCATAAACTGTGAGTAACTATTAATCAATAGTGTTTTTCCCAGCATCTTGCATATCTTTTTGGGTAAAAGAGAGTTGGCTATAGGTTCTAACAAAATCGGGATATGTTGTGGTATTTTGCTCTTTCAGTGCTGTAAAGTTAATATTTCCATGTAAAGCGGTATAACAAAGATAGATATCGCTATAACTATATTTACAAGGAGTTCTTTCAGAGGATAATATTCCCATGCTTTCGTAGGTGTATAAGAAAAGCTGTTGTTTTGTCCTTGTCTTGTTTCTATGGCAAATGTTCTGATATTGGCTAACAATGCATTTTACTCGGTCATATCGGCCAATCTATTATAGAAGAGAGCATCTGGCATGAGCAAATAGCTTTTTATTTATGGCACAACAGCTTTTATTGTTTAGTTACTATCAAGAAGTACTGGCTGTAAGCGAAAATCCCAAAAATTTTTATTTTCTTTTAAAAAGTTTTGTTTAGTATTTGTTTTCCTATGGTTTGATGTTGGTGCATAAGCTTTCAGTATATATTTATAAGGTGAACCACTTATTGTGATATAACCATTTGCGAGTTTAAAAGAATTCTGACTTGCTTTTCCAAAGACTTTAATCAGTGAAAAACCATGTATATCGCTGGGAGTAGAAGTATTTACTTTAATATTGTTCTTTTTTAAATGGTCAGTGACATAAACCAATGTAGTACCTAAAACATCACCATGAATCAGAAGATGGTCAGCTTTTTGTTTGTTTATGGCAGCGCTATCACTCCATTCGATGTTAAAATGAATTTCTGCTTTTCCTTTAGCCTTGTAGACTTTTGTAGTATTAGGTCTGCCAGATCCTATGTGCAACGTGTGATAATGTTCTTCTGTTGGTTCTTTAAAAACAATAGAGCTGTTATTGAGACTAAGGACAGAAATATCAGAGCGTGCTCTTTGAGCAATATCAAGTGATTTTTCATTTTGACTTTTTGCATTTGTGCTTGTTTTTAATATCCATTTCGTATGATTTTGCAAATCAAAGATTGTTTTGAATTTTTTTTCAGTATTTACGCTGCCTTCTAATATGGAATGATCAGCGTTTAATGTAAGAATAAAATTATTTTTTTTAGCTGAATCTTTGGTTACTAGTAAAATATTGGCACGGATTTCTGAATTTTTGAGATTGGCTTTACCAATTGATTCATTTGCATTAATTCCTGTACCGTTTTTAATGTGAAGTTTTGTATTGATTAAATTGATTTCTGACGTTTTATTGTTCTTAGATTTTGCAAATGCTATACCTCTATCTTCTGCTGTGGCAGAAACATCTGTCACATCAATATATCCATTATTATCTACAACAAATGCACTATTTTCGGCAATAACTGTTCCTCCGATCATTTTAATCATTCCGCTATTTTGTGCATAAAGACCGACTACAGCATTCTTAATCGTTGTATTGCCATATAATTCAACTAAACTGCCAACATCTTGGCTTTTTGCACCAGATCCGTTGCTATCTGCCGTTGTTAGAGTGACATTCGTGGCTTTAATATGCCCACCGTTTTCTGTATTTAATGCGGTAGTTTTACCCTTTATGATTCCTCCCGTTATGGTGATGGTAGATTTTGAGTCTTTTACATAGAGCCCACTGTTATCAGATGATGTAATTTGAGCATTGTCAGTTAAAGTAATGATACTACCATTTATAGCAGATATTGCTGCGCTTTTTGCGTTAAATGATCCTCCAGAAACTGTTATTTGAGAATTATCACTTGAAACTATACTATTGATTGCTTGCGGAATGGTTACATTTTCTAAAGTAATGGCACTTTTTCTTGCAATGATTGCATTTAGTAGTGTATTGCCCTTACTACTTAATATCGTTACATCTTTCAGTTTGTTATTGCTCTTATTTTTTAACAAGTGAACACCAGCTTCGGAACTAGTAATGGTTCCTCCGATCATTTTGATTGTGCTATCGTTTTGCGCATCAATTCCGGTTTTAACGTCACTGATTGTTGTATTTCCCAGCAATTCAACCACACTGTTAGGGCCAGAGGCAGCTGCACCAGTAGCTATATCACCGCTATTATTAGTTGATTTTAAAGCAACATTTGTAACCGTAATATGGCCACCTATGTCTGCTTCTAAGGCTGTAAATTTTCCTGTCACGCTTCCTGTTGTCATTGTAATCGTAGATTTTGAGTCTCGTGCATAGAGACCTGCTTCATCATGTGATGTAATTTGAGCATTGTCTGTTAAGGTAATGCTGCTGCCGTTTTGAGCACATATTGTTGCATAGCTTGAATCAAATGATCCTCCAGAGATTGTTATGTTAGAGCGATTATTTGCAATTACGCTGTTGCCTGTTTGAGTCACTTTTACATTTTTTAAAGTGAGTCTACTTTCTTTCTCTAGAAGTATTCCTTTATCTGAATTTTTCTCTTTACCGGTTGATATTGTTACATTTTCTAATTTATTTTCGGCGCTTTTGCTGTTCACTAAGCCAACACCAGTTTTAGAAATTGTAATGGTTCCCCCTATCATTTTAATTACACCACCGTTACTTGCTATAAGTCCAACAGCAGCATTCTTAATCGTTGTATTGCCATATAATTCAATCATACTATTAGCGCTATTAACCCCTGCGCCTATTGTGGGAACATCAGTGACCTCGCTCCCATGTTCATTTGTTGTTAGAGCAACATCTGTGACCTTAATATGTCCACCGTTTTCTGCGATCAACGCTAATTCTCCAGATACTTTTCCTCCCGTCATTGTGATGGTAGAATGTAAACCATTTGTATAGAGCCCTTTGCCATTTGATGATGATGATGTAACTTGAATGTTACTTTTTTTACTACTAGTTAAAGTAATGTTGCTGCCGTTTCCAGAATATACCCCTACGTCTTTTCCTTCAAATGATCCTCCAACAATTGTTATTTGAGATTGATTATATGCAGCTATACCGTTTTTTGCTTGTGTAACGGTTATATTTTCTAAAGTGAGATTACTTTCTTTGTCAGTAACTATTCCTGTAATAAGAGTTTTTTTATTTTTACTGCTTGATATTTTTACATTTTTTAGCTTGTTTTTATCACTCTTGCTGTTCGAGAAGCTAGCGCCTATGTGAGAAACTGTAATGGTCCCACCTATCATTTTCAGTGTAGCACCATCTTTTGCTTCAAGACCATATAAAATGTCGGAAGCAGTTCCTTTAATTGTTGTGTCATCCAGTAATTCAATCGCAGTGTTAGAGCCTTCAGCTGTTATAGCGTATACATTGTGACTTAGGTTTGAGTGTGTTACTGTTAAATGCTTACCGACGATTTTACTACCGTTTTTTGCATGAAGTGTATCATAGGTTTCTCCATATATTGTTACTGTTTTTCCATCAGAAACTTTAAGAGATTTAGCGTATGCACTGAGTTGAGTATTAAACAGCACAATCATTACTGTTGCTATAGATGACAAAAGGAATTTTTTATACACAAACACTCTCCTTTTAAAGTCCCCAATATTCATTTCCCCACAGTCTTCAAAAGAAGAAAAGAAAATAGATATTGCTTTTCTTTTAATAATGTATAACTTTAATATTTTTTTGTCAAAATTTAAGTAAAATTTATTTTAAATACACAATATTTAAGTTAGATAGTAATGTATTTTTAGTTAATGTAATTTAAAAGTAAGTTCTTTATATGTAGTGTAAATAGTTTTTTTCATAAGATCTTTATTGATGCTAATATTTATTGGTTTATGATTAGAAAAATACACGAATAGCAAAGACAGTAAAAAATGAGAGAAGGCTTTGAGAATCCCTTTTTTGGAAAAATAAACTGCTGCAAAACCTAGTAGCAAATTATATAAAATCTACCGACAAACTACAACTACTTTGAAAAAAACGGTAGCGGAGGAGGGATTTGAACCCCCGACACAAGGATTATGATTCCTCTGCTCTAACCTACTGAGCTACTCCGCCAAAACTAATAAATAGGGTCAAAACTAATAAATAGGGTCAAAACTGATAAATAGGATTGCAATCTATCTCATCTTTTGCGGATATAAGAGGTAGAATAGTAAGATGTCAAGCATCGTTTTTAAGCTTTTTGCTTGTCATTCTATTTTATCCTCGATATGGAGTATAGGAAAATGTAATTTTTATATGATGAGGTAAGGTAAGGCATAAAAATGGTGCCACGTGTAGCGGTTTTAGGATGCGGTCATTGGGGTGGGAATCATATACGAACACTTCAACGTCTTGGGGCTTTAGCAGCAGTTTCTGATATTGATAGTGATCGTGCTGCAAGTTTTGCAGATATGTACGGCGTTGATGTTATTGCGCCTGATGATCTTTTTACACGTAACGATATTGATGCGCTAGTGTTAGCACTGCCTCCGCAATTTCACACAGAAAATGTTTTGCGCGCTGTTAAAAATGGTAAAGATGTTTTGGTTGAAAAACCAATTGCTTTGAATGTTGCGGATGCTGAACATCAAGTGCAAGTTGCTCGCCAATGTGGACGGATTTTAATGGTGGGGCATATTTTACGCTTTCATCCTGCTTTTGAAAAAATGTGTGCATTGGTAGAACAAGGAGAATTGGGGGAGGTGCGTTATATTTATTCTCACCGGTTAGGCTTTGGAAAATTTCATACACAAAGCGACGCTTTATGGGATCTTGCGCCTCATGATCTCACGATGATTTTGGCTTTGACGGGATGTGAACCTTCTGAGATTCGGGGTGAGGGGGCTGCAGTTATTGGTCAGTGTTCTGATTTTGCTCATATTCATATGACTTTTCCCAATGCTATTCGTAGCCATCTTTTTACTTCACGCTTGTGTCCTTATCGTGAAAGGCGTTTAACTATTGTTGGAACAAAAGCTATGCTGGTTTTTGATGATATGGAACCATGGAATCATAAATTGGCGCTGCATCGTTTTGCTGTTTGGAAGGAGAATCAACAGTGGGGTTTTAGCACCGATACGCCAGATTATATTGATGTGTGTGAAGATTTGCCGCTTACTTGTGAATTGCAGCATTTCCTTCATTGTATTGAAACACGTCAATCACCCCGCACAAATGGTGATGATGCTGTTGCTGTTTTACGGATTTTAACTGCTGCTCATGTCAATTATGAGAGATAAAAGAGATAGGTAGCGCTTTTGCATTATTGTGATAATTAACGGAGTTAATATGCAATTTATCGATCTTGGAGCGCAGCGTGCGCGTATTGAAGACAAAATTAATTCTGCAATTGCGCATGTGGTCGCTAGTGGTCAGTATATTTTGGGACCAAAAGTAACAGAGTTTGAAGAGCGCTTAGCAGAATATCTTGGTGTTAAGCATGTGGTTGCCTGTGCTAATGGAACCGATGCCTTAAAGATGCCTCTTATGGCGAAAGATATCGGCCCAGGAGATGCTGTTTTTTGTCCTAGCTTCACGTTTTCTGCAACTGCTGAAGTTGTCGCTTTGGTGGGAGCAGAACCTGTCTTTGTGGATGTTTTGCCTGATACGTTCAATATTGATGTTGAAAAACTTTGTGAAGCAATCGAAATGATTAAACAAGAGGGACGTCTTAAACCAAAGGCCATTATTGCTGTTGATTTGTTTGGCCTTCCTGCTGATTACGCGAAAATTTCGCAGGTGGCGGCAAAGGAAAATCTTTTTGTCATTGAAGATGCAGCTCAATCGATGGGGGGAAGAAACGGTAATACAATGTGTGGCGCTTTTGGCGATGTGGCTGCAACAAGTTTTTATCCTGCAAAACCATTGGGGTGTTATGGTGATGGAGGCGCTATGATGACCAATGATGATCATTTGGCAGAACTTTTACGTTCAATTCTCTTTCATGGTAAAGGTGAAACTCAATATGATAATATGCGTATTGGTATGAATTCACGTTTAGATACTATTCAAGCTGCAATTTTGCTAGAAAAGTTTGTTATCTTTGAAGAAGAGATGGAAAAGCGTGTAGAAATTGCGCAATATTATTCCGATCATTTGCGAGATATTGTTGCAGTCCCAGAAGTAGGAGAGAATGTTCGTTGTGCTTATGCACAATATACACTTAAAGTGAAAGAACGTGACGGGTTAAAGGACTATTTACAGAATAATTCTATTCCTACGATGATTTATTATAAAACATCATTGCATCAACAGCCCGCTTATAAAAATTTTCCTTATGTAAAAGGCTCTCTTTCTGTTTCGCAATCTTTAGGTTGTCATGTTTTAAGTTTGCCAATGCATCCTTATTTGGAGAAAAATGATCAAGATATGATTATCCAAAAAATAAGGGATTTTTATCGTTCTTGAAGAAATATTTTTACCTTTAAAACTACTGAACAAGAGAGCATTATGAGAGTTGTTTTGTTAAGGGATGTAAAGACTTATTTTATGTTTTTTCGTTTCAAGATTATAATAAGAATGTTTTTGTTAAAGGTGTACAGCCGACCTTTAATAATCTAGCTGTTCTTTTAAGTTGTTTTAAAGGACACTTATGTAAGAGGTGTTTTTTTCGCGTAGGTTATTTTTTGGCAAATACGTGATGCTAAATCGTTTTTGCTTTTGGAATTTTTGACCAATGCGTTGATAGGAGATGCGTCGCCTTCTTCTAGTGCTATTTGAGCAGCTAATGTTGCTGCTAATTCCTTCGTTTCCTCACGCAGTTCATCTAAGAGTTGTTTATTTTCTATAGAGTTTGGATCATTAGTTGAAATTTTTTGTAAACGTTGCTGATAATGTACAATTTTTTCACGCATAGTTTTAATTTCCCTGATGAAATTATTTGTTGCGACAAGATTTTGTTTGGTTGCAATAGCTTCGTTGGAGGAGGTGGGGGCGTTTTGCGTAGAGAGATATAATTGATAAAGCCGTTTTGTTGTTTGACTCAGTCGTATTTTTTGTTGCGCGTATTTTTTTTGTAAAGATTCATATTTTTGTTCATTGTGTGCAAGTTCTACAGCGTGTTGTGCACAGAGAAAATCATAATTTGCTTGTATTTCAGTGAGTGATAACGGAATTTGTGCAGAAACATCCTTATGCGCAAAATAAACAGCTCTACGCCAGATAAGAGGGGCAAAAAGCACTAGTAACCAAGAAGTAGAGGCAACTCCAAGAATAAAAAAAAGAAATGATTGAATAAACATAAATCCCCTTTTCAATAAAACTCCGTTTAAAATGGATTCCATGTTGGTTTGGGCGTTAATTTTAAATATCCTACATTAATACCAAGGCGCGCACCAATACCTGTGCGTATTGGAATAAGTAAGACATTGTGGCGTCTTAAAACATGAAAACCGACACCTGCAATTAAATAGGCCGAACCTGAAAGACCACCATAGCGCCCCCATAAATTATTTATATTATTAAGATCGTAAACTAAAATCATGAGACGGGAACCTTGGCCACCAAAGTCCCATCCTACAGAAGGACCTTGCCAAAAAACCTTATGGTGTCCGTAGATTTTTGTAAAAAGTGTTCCCTCACCATAGGTTAATCCAGCAAAAAAGGCGCCTGAAGCTTCTTCTCCTAAAATATAGGCATTTGGGTATCCATATTGTGAGAAGATATTTTGGATTGCTGCTGCTAAGCCACTAGTCGTTTTTCCAAAAAAAATATGACCAGAATCGATAATTTCTTGCAAAGAATAATGGGGTACATTTCGTTCTATCGGTCGAGATTGAACATTTACAGTGTTTATGGTGACAAATAAAAGGAAAATGAGAGCTATAATATTTTTGTACCAACGTATTAGAAGCAAGAGAGCCATGAAAATTTTCCCTTTTATTAGTTACAAATGAAATTATAATATTAGAATTCTCATTCTATTCAAATAAAAAATAAGATGTAAGATTTTTTAAATTTTCGCATTGTTTCTGAAAAAAATTAGCGTGATTATTAAAGTTTTTTCTCTCTATGCATGAGATGTTAAGAGTTTTGTTTTAAAAGGAAGCTTTTTAAATCTTAGGAGTTCTCAATAACTATGACATGCGCTGTTTCTTTAAAGCCTACAGATCTTGCTGCTTTGCTTTGTAGTCGTATTTGCCATGATTTGATTTCACCTGTTGGGGCTATTCAAAATGCTATGGAGCTTTATGATGAGGGAGGGGCTGAAGAAGATGCTTTGCAATTGGTTCGTTGTTCCGTTGCTAGTGCTTCTGCACGTCTACAATTTGCACGATTAGCGTTTGGTTTTGTAGGGTCTAGCGGGGGACAAATAGATACACGTTCGGCTGAACAAGTGGCCCAACAATATATGAAGGAAGAAAAGGCAATTTTAAAGTGGCAAGCTCCCTCTTTGCTTTTACCAAAAAATGAGGTGAAATTTTTGCTTAATTTGTTATTGATTGCAAACACAACGGTTTCTCGTGGAGGAGAAATTATTGTTATGATTTTGCAGGATGAAAGTAAACGTTCTTTTCGATTTGAAATCAGTGGTAAAACTCTTCGTATTCCGGCTCATTTTACTGCTTTATGTAATGGAGAAATTCAGGAAGAATTGATTGATGCGCATATCATCCAATTTTATTACACGCTGTTACTTGCTCAAATGACAGAGATGAAAATAAATATCAAAGAAACTGAATGTTGTGTTATTTTAGAAAGTACGAAAGAACTTTGAATAAGATAAAAATGCTGAAACCGTATTTGGAAAAGATGGATGAAATGGTCTCTGTAAGTGGTAAGAATATATCCTTAAAAGGGAGGGTTACGTTTTTAAAAATTTTAAACACTCTGTGAAGAGATCTCTAGTATACAAACTTCTTGTAATAGGGAAAAATCTCGGCCCGCTACACTCCGAGATTTTATAAATGTGCATTTTCACAGCTTAAGCGGTTTTACGTACGTCTTCTTCAATTGGATCACGTAACACATAACCACGTCCCCAAACTGTATCAATGTAGTTTACACGAGAAGAGACAGCTTCCAATTTTTTCCGTAGTTTGCAGATAAAAACATCAATAATTTTTAGTTCTGGTTCATCCATTCCACCGTAGAGATGATTGAGAAACATTTCTTTGGTGAGTGTTGTACCTTTGCGTAGAGAGAGAAGTTCTAGCATCTGATATTCCTTACCGGTTAAATGAACAGGATGCCCAGCAACTTCAACGGTTTTTGCGTCAAGATTAACGGTGAGATCACCGGTAACAATAACGGATTGCGCATGTCCTTTCGAGCGACGAACAACTGCATGAATCCGCGCAATAAGTTCATCCTTGTGGAAAGGTTTCGTCATATAATCATCTGCACCAAAGCCAAAACCACGTACCTTATCTTCAATAGCATTCATACCAGAAAGGATAAGAACAGGGGTTTTTATTTTTGCCAACCTTAAAGTCCGTAGGACATCATAGCCTGACATATCGGGCAAATTTAAATCGAGCAAGATGATATCGTAATCATAAAGCTTTCCTAAATCAACTCCTTCTTCACCTAAATCAGTGATATAAACATTAAAGTTTGCTGACTTTAGCATAAGCTCAATGCTTTGAGTCATTGCTTTATCATCTTCAATTAATAATACGCGCATTTTAGATCCCTCACTTTGCTCCTTACGAATCAGAAGAAGCACCTTACATTTTATAGCAGCTGGCAAAACCACTGTTTATAAAATACATTGATGAAATCAAACACTTAAATAATATAAAGTGTTTATGAATATTTCAGTAGTACGCGCAACAATCACCACCGAATTCCCCACTATCCATGAAAGTGGTTAACAAAATATTTTTATTTTGAAAGAGGTTAAAAATTTTTTAAGAAAATAACATATTTTTTAACTTTATAAAGAAATTAAAGCGCTTTTTCCACTAAATTTTAACTTTAAGAAAGTTTTGTAAAAGATTACTTTGGTTTCTTTTTTAAAATTTCATTGTTTGTTTACTGAGCTTTAAACCTCTTTGCTCTATAGTAGAAGTGAAGAGTGAAGAAATAGTTATTTTTTTAAGCAGGTTTTGTTCGTAGGCGCTTTGAGGAAAAACAGAAAATGATAATGGTAAATTTTAAAATGGATTGTTTTTGTCAAAGAAAGTGTAACTAACAGTATATGTATAAGAGTGCGAATGTGAATTTTGAGTTGGCGTAATCAAGGAGTAGTAAGTATGAAGCCACGAGAAAGTATGGTGCGGTTAAGGATGTTTCAAATGCGTGGGAAGCGTCGTGAAATTGCACAGCTTGAGATGATGATTGCAGAATTTGAGCGAATGGTTTTAGAGCTAGAAGCGCAAATTATCCATGAAGAACGTAAATCTGGAAACCATGATGTTCACCATTTTGCATATTCCGCTTTGGCTCGTGCAGCACGGCAAAGACGCGATAATCTTGTAAATTCGATTCGTGATTTGCAGCTTCAAAAAACGAATGCTGAAGTGATTCTTCATGAAATCAATGGAGAGTTGCAACGTGCACAGCTTTTTGAGGTACGGGAAAAGAAAGCATTAACGGATGATAAGAGCGTTTTCATTCAATCTCATTCAATGACTGGTTAATAAAAGCTGTCGTTTAGAGATAAATATTTTGAAATATATATGGGCTAAAGTATAAAAAACAGCCAAACTTTTGTTGAATTTGGCTGTTCTAAAAGTGTTTTAAGCTGTTATCGAATTATTATCATTGGCAATTAGTGCCTGTAATGTTGGATTCTGGTGGTGCGTAATCCGGCTAAACCGTGTTCATCAATTAAACTTTGCCACGAAAGAAATTCTTCTACGGTCAAAGTATAACGTTGGCACGCCTCATCAAGACTTAACAATCCACCTCTGACAGCTGCAACAACTTCAGCTTTGCGACGGATTACCCAACGCCTTGTTGTTTTTGGCGGTAGGTCAGCAATTGTAAGTGGACTTCCATCTGGCCCAATAACATATTTCATTTGTGCTTTTATTAGATTAGACATTACTATTCTCTACCTTGAGTCAAGGATTTGATTCGTTTGTAAAACATGAGATTTAAAAAAGAGCTAAACGGGTTGAAAAAAATTAATAAAATAAGCCTGCAGATAAAATATCCTGCAAAGTTAAGCGTGTAAAATCGTTTTTTACAACGTTTTGGTTCGATTTTTTAAAGAAAAAAGGATTTTGTTTGTGCCTTATTTCCATCACTCTTTTTTGTTTGCAGTCACTTTTAAGTAGAGTAGTGCTATTGGTTGTAGAAAGGGTAAAAAAACAATATAAGAGAATAATGAATAGCATAATAGCAATAAATAGCACTCAGAAGGTCATCAACGAATAGCAATCCACAAATAGAGAATGAATATATGTTTTTGAATAGTCTTGATTTGCCAGGACCACCTGAGAGTTCCCGTATCGTTGTAGCGATGTCGGGGGGAGTTGATTCATCGGTTGTTGCAGGCCTTTTGAAAAAGGAAGGGTATAATGTTATTGGCATTACATTGCAGCTTTATGATCATGGTGCTGCAGTACATCGGGTGGGGGCATGTTGTGCTGGACAAGATATTGAAGATGCGCGCCGTGTCGCAGAAACATTAGGAATACCTCATTATGTTCTTGACTATGAAAAGCGATTTCGTGAAGCTGTGATTGATCCTTTTGCAGAAAGTTATGCACATGGTGAGACGCCTGTACCATGTGTCGCGTGCAATCAGACTGTAAAGTTTGCTGATTTATTAGTGACTGCGCGCCAGTTAGGTGCGGATGCTTTAGCAACGGGGCATTATATTCGTTCACGTTCTCATGGGGCACATCGGGCACTTTTTCGTCCTTTGGACGCTGATCGTGATCAGAGTTATTTTCTTTTTGCAACAACACAGGAGCAGATTGATTATTTGCGTTTTCCCCTTGGAGATCTTCCAAAAATGCGTGTTCGTGAAATAGCGGCAGAAATGGGCTTTGTAGTTGCTAATAAGCATGATAGCCAAGATATTTGTTTTGTTCCACAAGGAAAATATTCTGATGTTATCGCAAAACTGCGTCCAGAAGCAGCCACTCCTGGGGCTATTGTGCATATTGATGGACAGATTTTAGGAAAACATGCAGGAATTGTTAATTATACTGTTGGGCAACGTCGTGGTATTGGTGTTGCAACAGGAAAAGCGCTTTACGTGGTTTATCTCGATGTGGAAAATGCGCGCGTTATTGTCGGACCACGTGAAATGTTGGAAACGCATAAGCTCTTTTTGCGTGATGTAAATTGGCTGGGTGATGAGTCCTTAGACAGTTTTCCTACCGATGGCATTGAGGTAGCTGTAAAAGTTCGTTCAACACGTCCTCCTCATCTTGCTCGTTTGCATTATCAAGAAGGTGTTTTTTCTGTTGACTTATTAGAACGTGAAAATGCTGTTGCACCAGGACAGGCTTGTGTTCTTTATGATGGAAATCATGATGCGGCACGTGTTCTTGGGGGAGGGTTTGTAAGCCGTTCAGAACGTGCTGCTGATACTGAGGTGATGTTGAAGCGCCTGTTATGCAATCTGAAAACAAAAACTGCTGTTTCTTCCTAATTTACAACAACGATTTTTTATAAATAATAACCTGTGTTATGGATTTTTTTATGGTTTTCGGGAGTGTTTTCTTTAGAAAGTTTATCGAAATCGCTGAAATGGGCAAGTGCAATGCCTGAAGCTGTAGCAACGTTAAGACTGTCGAAACCATAAGCCATAGGAATGCATAAGGTTTCTGTTTTTTGTAATACATGGGTTGGTAACCCATCACCTTCTGTTCCTAAAATAAGCGCTATCCTTTTTTGGGGGTGTGCGTGTTTTAGTGTGTATGGGGCAGAGGGAGAAAGTGCATAGAGATGGAAATCTGCAGCGTTTAGAGTTGCTATAATATCATGAATATCAGCACCTTGCGTGTAAGGTACTTCGAGAGCAGCACCAGCAGAAACTCTGATTGATTTACGGTAAAGCGGATCACATGAGGTTTTATCAATAATAATACCATTACTAGCAAAGGCAGCTGCATTGCGAAAAATGCTCCCCATATTATCATGATTCGAAATACCACATAAAACTAAAATCAAAGCTTTTGTCGGAAGGTCTTGTAAAAAATTTTGTAATGATGGGAGCATTTTGCGTTTTCCGATACCAAGTATACCGCGATGAACGTGAAAACCGATGATATTGTCCATGATGTTCTGCGAAACGCAGTAAATAGGGCATGTAGGTTGTGTTTTTTCTAAAAGGGGCATAAGTCTGGGAAGACGTTCTACCACTATGAGCAGTGAAAGAGCAGAAAATTCTTTCGAATTTAGTAATGCCGATAATATAACTTTACCTTCAGCTATAAATTGGTGTCGTCGTCCAACAAGATCTTTTTCACGGATGTTGTGATAGTCTTTCAAATGTGGATCATCAGTTTCATAGATTGTTGTAATATTTAAATGCATATGGGAGTTTTAATATTTTTTTAAGAAAGATAAAAAATTCCATTATTTTAAAACTTATACTAGAAATCATGTTGACATAATACAACCATTGATATATATCGATAATACCGAGTGCGGTACAATATAGTTGTTTTCGTATCGGGTGCAGGGCCTTAGGTCCCCGCTATTTCCTAAGCTCTGCATGCCCTTAAGTTTTAAGGGAAAAGAATCTGGGTCCCCAATGCCCAGATTCTTTTTTTAGGAAATAATGGTTTCTCTTTTTTATTTCTGAAAAGCATTTTCAAGTTGTTTTCGTAGTTGTATTTTTTGATAGAGTTGAGATGTAAAGTTGCAGTAAAATGCTTAAGCGCTCTTTTTATTGTGTACAATGATGTTGATATATTACGTAATTTTAGTTTTACAAAAAATGGATAACAATAATAGCTGTTTTTTCACTTATGGGAGCAAGTGCTATGAAGTTATTTAAAAATTGATGAGATAATATCGCTTGGTTGTTTAAAAAGCGCTTTTTGTTTGTTGTTGGGCGATATTCACATTCTTTTATTTGCTATGTTGTGTAACAGGGGTGGTACTGAAATGACAAGGCGGGCTGTAAGATTCATTTATGATATTATAAAGCTTCTATGATATTGTGGGACTATTGAGAGTATATCAAAAATACATAAGGGACTATTTCCTTATTTCATAAAGAAGAATGGGCGTGGTTATATGGGTGCCAGAATCAATATACAAAGCTTAACTGTATACTCTATCTTCGTTGCATGTATTGTTTTTGCTTTGAAATATTGGGCATATGATATCACTGGTTCAGTTGCGCTTTATTCTGATGCATTGGAATCAATTGTTAATATACTTGCCTCATTAGCAGCATGGTGGGCTGTAAAAGTTAGTATGAAACCGGCAGATCACAATCACCCTTTTGGGCATCATAAGGCAGAATATTTTTCTGCGATTCTTGAAGGAATCTTGATCATTGTTGCTGCAATTATCATTTTGAGAGAAGCATGGATGGCTCTCTCAACCGTTAAATTATTGCAAAATCCAGGAATATGGCTCGTTATTCATCTTCTTGCCAGTGTTATAAATTGCATGTGGGGCTGGATTTTGATTCATCAGGGAAAAATGCATCGTTCGCCAGCTCTTAAAGCTGATGGAATGCATTTTATCACAGATGTTTTTACCTCACTTGCTATTTTAATTGGTTTGCTTGCTGGTTTCTTCAGTGGCTGGGGGATTTTAGATCCAATTTTAGCAATCATTGTTGCCATCAATATTCTTTTGCAGGGTTGGAAAGTCATTAACAGTGCTATTCAAGGTTTAATGGATGTTGGAGTTAAATTGAATGAAACTGTGCGGATTCGTGAGCTTATTTCTGCAAATGCACATGGTGCACTTGAAGTACATGATCTGCTTACGCGTGTTGCTGGTAGAGTAACTTTTATAGAGTTTCATTTGGTTGTGCCAGCTGTAATGTCGGTTGGAGAAGCCCATAAAATTTGCGATAAAATCGAAGCTGCCCTGCAAAAAGAATTTGATAATGTGCGTATTTCTATTCATGTCGAGCCTGAAGAAGAGGCAAAATTACCTCTAGGCACAACGGTGATTCCTTTTATATGAAAAAATTTCTTAGATTACTTATCAGATGCATACAATATTGTTCTTTGGGGTAGGGTATATTGATGTATCTTAAAAATACAATGGTTTTCTCTTTTTGCTTTACGTTTTGTTTTGTATAAATGAGAACGAAAGAGTAAAGTGAAAAAAATACTCAGAATATAATTTGCCAAGTAAGCTTGTAAAATCACTTAAATGATATGTGTGGAGAGCTTTTTGAAAAGAAATCAATCTGTTATCAGCTTTATGGTTAAGAATCTTTGCTCTCATAGGTGAGGTAGAAGAAAAATTGTTTTTGAAAGAATTATAAAGCAAAATATATTGTCATTTTAGGTTATTTTGATAACTTTTTGATTGTGTTGATAAAGTGTTTAAAGATCAATTATTTCAGTACAGGCTATCTCATTTTTTTGATTGATAAGGCTATGGCGTTGCAGTTGGCAATGCCACTGAGAGCTGTCTCCATCAATGGCAAATAAGTTAAAGCTTGCAGGTGGTTTTTTATCACCAAAAGCTTGTGATGCAGAAGAAATACCAACAATAGGAATTTCCCCCGTGGTTCCTTGAATGGTTATCAGTGTGGAGAGATGGGTATGTCCATGAAGAACGAGTTCACAGCCGTGATGTTTAATAATATTTAGAAAACGCTCAATACCCCATAATTTTTTATGCCAAGAGGCTGCATGATGAAAGGGAGGGTGATGGATTATAACAACACGAAAAAGATTACGTGTTGCTGCTTCATTTAAAAGTTGTGATAAAAATTGCGCTTGTCTATTGCCAAAATAACCGGAAGCAAGAAAAGGTGGTGTCGCAATGGCTGAGGAAGCACCTATAATAGCAACATTATTGCGAATACGCATATAAGGAAAGGGAAGGGCATGTTTTTGAGGGAAATCACCTTCTATCCAAGGTTTGAAAACACTACAGGCTTTTTGAAAAGCTCCACGGACGTAGGCATCATGATTGCCAAATGTTAAAGAAATATTTTGCGGTCTTCCTTGGTTAAGTAACCAATAACGTGCTTGTTCAAATTCTTTATCAAGAGCAAGATTGACAAGATCACCAGAGATGACCAAATGATCTGGATGTATCTTTTTCAAGCTGTTCATTAAAATTTCTAGGACATTTGTTGCCATTTGGTTCTTACGTTTTTTTTGCCAATTAAGATAGCCGGTAAGACGTTTGCCACAAAGTTCAAAGAGAGAAGGTTGCGGTAGTGGTGCAAGATGGACATCCGATATATGGGCAAGGTAAAACATAGTTGTTAGCATAACGTTGAAAATGATTTAGGCAATCAAAAATCGTATAGGACAAGCGGAGGTATTTTGAGGGTAAAAAAAATTGTAAAATGCAAAAAAATTGGTCAAAAAGAGAAAGCTTTTGGGAAATTCATGCTTCATTGGTTTTTGCATGATAAAGGGATGGCATGATATTCTACATTGTTCTTTATCTTATTGGTGTATATTTTGGTAGAATGTACTCCTATTTTAAAATTGTGCCTTAAACTTTAGGGCTTTTTAACGGCTTTCACGGTACCACATGCTGTTCAACAGTAAAAGACAAGCAAGGAGTGCAAAGAAACCAGAAAAGATTGGAAAAGAGGAAGTATTGATTAAACGGGTTTCTGTTGCATCTTTTAGAACAATTGCACGAGGGAGGGGGGATATTGTGTTTGTTTGTGATTGAATCAGCTTGAGTGGAGGAAGATGAATACCTCCTTTTTCTGTATTGTGTAAACGTGCGATATGACCGCCAGTGTGTTTAATAATAGGGGCTAGTTTTTCTTTCGTTGAAATTAAGTCAAACAATTCGAGATTATTATGTATCCCTACAGAAGAGAGCGTTGTTAACTCACCGTTTTTAATGGTAAAAATTCCTGTCTCATCAGTCTTAATTGTTGCTGTAAAAACACCTTCTTGCTTTTTTGTAAGAGTGATATTTTCTTTTTTCTTTGAGGGAAAAGTTATTTCGGCTGGTTCTGGATGTTCTTTGAGTGTTTGGCGACGAATGGTTAAATGATGATGGGCGCTGGTGGCAGTTAATTTTTCTTCTTCAAGTTCTGGTTCTTTCATAAGCCAATGGGCAATGCGGCGATAAAGGGCTGCGTAAGGTCCTCCACCTTCGAAACCTCTTGCCCAAAGCCAACTTTCATCGGAAAGTAACATACCCACACGTCCCTTACCCACGTGGGAAAGAAGTAAAAGTGGTTGTTCATCTGCACCTTTCATGAGAACTGTACCTTTGTGTGCATCTTGAATAGCAATTTGTCGTAGCCAACGTCCCCACTGGGAGGCTGGAAGGTTAAGTGTTGCAAGGTCTTTTGTGACAGGATGGCGTTCACCTTCTTTGGTTAACTTTGGGCGAAAAGGTTTTTCAAGAATAGTACCATTGGGTAATGCAGGTAGGACACTTATTAAAGGGGTTTTGGCGAGTGAGTTTTGTTGGGTAAATTCAGGCCCTGTTACCATTAGCAATGCACCGCCTTTTTGTACATATTGAGCGATATAGTCATAATAGATTAATGGGAGAACAGAAGAATGTTGATAGCCATCAAGGATGATGAGATCAAAATTATCAATCTCTTCAACAAAGAGTTTTCTTGTAGGAAAAACTACAAGAGATAATTGGCTTAAAGGCGTATTATCTGCTTTGTTTGGAGGACGCAAAATCGTAAAGTGAATAAGATCAATATTGGAGTCCCCTTTTAAAAGATCACGCCATGTTCGTTCCCCATTATAAGGGGCACCTGAAATAAGGAGGACGCGTAAATTCTCTCTAATACCTTCAATAATAGCTATGGCGCGGTTGTTCTCAGAACTTAATTCTTCTTTGTAGGCATTCGTGGTAACTTGGATAATATTTTTTTCAGTATGTGGAAGCGTGATGTCAGTTTGAAAAATAATGCCAGGGGTTACAAAATAATGACCAATTTCTTGCCCGTTAATGCTTACAGTAATATTGGCTTGCGATGGTATGGATTCTGGGCGCTGTCCTTTATCTTCTACCAAGATAGAGAGCATTTGTGGTTTATTGACAAGAGCAAAGCGAGGAGGAGAAATAAATTTGACTCGACGGTCAAATTCATCGGATTTTCCCGTTATAAGCGCATTGAGTGGCGCTGTATGGTGCAGCTCTGAAATGTCAGGAATGTCATGAACTTGTCCATCGGTGATAAAAATTGTGCCAGCATAGCGTGACGGTGGGATATCAGAGGTAGCCTGTGTTAAAGCATGAAACAAATTTGTTGAAGGTGCATATTGATTATCAGCAAGTTTCCCAGCATCAATAAAACGTGGTTCAAATTGTGGGTAATGTGCCAATGCCTTTGTAAGTTTTGCGCTTGCCTCATCACTATCATTGGTTCGTGTGCCAAATGTTTGGCTTTGGCTGCGATCAATGACAATGCCTATGGTGCTTTTAAGTGGTTCGCGCTGCTCTTTTATGAACATTGGGTTAAGCAGTGCAAGGATGAGTGAGAGCAATGCCATAAGGCGTAATAAAGATCCTTGATGCTGTGTAATAAGGCTGATTGTGGCAAAAAGGATAGATATCCCTCCTAAGAAAAGAAACCAAGAAAGAGGTAAAAAAGGCTGAAAAGTCAAGGATGTTATCATTGCCTTCTCTCTCTTTTAAAACGTTCTAAAAGTGCTGGAACATGTATTTGATCTGCTTTATAATTGCCTGTAAGCACATAGATAACTATATTTAATCCTGCACGAAATGCCCATAGACGCTGCATGGGATCATTGGGAATAAGCGGGTATTTCCACATACCTTTTTCATCTAGTGCCCAAGCACCGGCAAAGTTATTTCCTGTGATCAGGAGAGAACTTACATTGTCACCAGACCCAAGAGAATTTTTATTGTTTTTATTGCTTGATGCTGCTGCAACCCACAAAGGAGAACCGCGATAAAGTCCCGGAAAATCTGGCATAATATAAAAAGAACGCGCAATCACATGATCCATTGATGCTGGTTCAATGGCAGGAATGTTTAATCCTTTTAAGATGGTTTGTAGTCTTTGCGTTTCTGGGGTAGCATTTCTTTCAAGATTAAGATTGGTGTTTATTTGGTCACGTGTGTCAAATAAAATTGTGCCTCCATGCTTCATAAAGTTGTTTATTTTTTCAAGTCCCTTTTGCGATGGTACGGGAGTATTCGCACCAATGGGCCAATAAATGAGAGGATAGAAGGCAAGCTCATCTTTATCGAGATCAAGTGCTATCACAGAGCTTGGCGAGAGCATTGTACGTTCTGCAATAAATTTGCTTAAGGCTTCTAGACCACTTTTACTTGTTGTATCAATTTCATGATTATTTGTTATAATGTAAGCGAGATGTGTTGCCCCTGCTGCTTGTACTATACTTTCATGAGGGTTTTCTGTGTTTTGTGCGTGAAGGGTTGGAGTCTGTGAAAAGAAGCTCATGAGAGCTATTATAAGGGGGAAAAAAGAAGCATATTGCTGCGACGGGGAAGAAAAAGAGCTCCTCCTATCCATAAAGCTAAAAAATTGTCAAAAGCAAAGAGTAACATGGCTAATCCTAAAAGTGGACCAATAAGATGTTTTTCTTTTGTGTCGTAAGATAAAGGCTTTTTTCTTAAAGAGCGCAATGGTAATTGTTTTATCAAGTGTGATGAAGAATTTAACAAATTAAGTGCATAAAAATTATTTTTTACGCCGTAAAGTCCAGGAGGAGTACGATAGGAAGGAAAAGCTGCGTGTTTTGTATCGAGAATCAGTGGAGTAACATAAGGGGGTGGTGTTTGTAATTGTCCATCGGCGGTTATTGTTCGCCAAGGATTTTGTATAGTTGTTTCTTTTTTTATTTGTGTTGGATTTGTGTTTTCATAGGCACTTACTGTGATCAATTTTTGTAACATTTGTGCAAAAAAGACGGAAAGAGGAAGATTAGACCAGGTGGGATCGGGGGCAATGTGAATAAGAATAAGCGTTCCTTTGCCGCGTTCTGATGCTGTAATAAGGGGGGTTCCATCAGAGAGACTAAGCCATGTTTTTGCAAAAAGATCTGGATTTGGTTCTGCTAGGATTTGGCGTGAAACGGTAATATCTTCTGGAAAGGGAAGATCAGAGAAAAGGCTATTTTTTGCAAATGGTGCAAGTTTTTGCGGTTTTGTCCAAGACATAATACTGCCAAGCGAACGTTTACCAGGACGCAAGGTTACTGGTAGTAGGCTATCATAATGTTCTGTGCTACTCAGATTTTCTCCCGCAAAACGGATCAGCGTTCCTCCTTTATTGACAAAGTCAGAAAGTTTTTTTTCTGCTTTTTTTGATATGTTCACAATATCGCCCATAATAAAAACAGAAGGATTTTGTTTGAGTAAGTTATCAATATCCATTGATAACTCTCTTCCACCAGCTGTTATAAGCTGTGTATGATCCTGTAATGCTTTGATAATGTAGTAAAACGGAGAGAGTAAAGGCTGTGCCATTTCATTGGTATTTGGTGAGAGAAGAGCAACACGGTTTACTCTCTTATGATTGTCCACTAAGAAGATCGCTGCAGCGTGGGCTTGGTTGCTTATTTTTATCCAAGCGATATCATTGCGCAGTTCAAGTGGTACATTAAAAGGAACGAGCGCTGCTATCTCTCCTTCTTGGAAGTTTGTGGTAAATTGACCAAGGAGTTGGTTATTTGCATCGTAAAGCTCCAGCGTGGTTGGAGTGTTACCGTGTGTTGTTGAACGGATAACGCGTGCTGCCATATTGCCATTGTTATTTTCTATGGATGTTATGCCGGTTAGAGGGGAAATATCAGCTATGTACCATAGGAATGTTTCTGGCTTCAATTGTTCAAGAAGTCTAAAAGCTTGATCATCTTCCTTTGTTTGTAAACCATCGCTTAAGTAAGCAATATCGAGAGGTTTTCCTTTGGTTTTTTCAATAAGTCTTTTTATTGCCTGCACACGATTGACAGGCCAAGGGCGGGGTTGCAAATTTCTTAAATGCTGTTTTATGATCTTTGCAGGAAGGGGACCTTGGGAGTCATCATTTTCGGCTGTGGCAAGAAAATAAATGTCTTTCTGGTGTTTTTCTGCTTGAGCAAGAAGGGTTTCGGCAATTGAAATGCGCTTTTTCCACTCTTTTGCAGATGCCCATCCATTATCAATAATGAGGGTAAGTGGTTGAGAGCCGGAAAGTATAATAGGCTGTTGATTCCAAGTGGGGCGTGCTAAAGCGATAATGATGAGCGCCGCTATCGTTAAGCGTAATAACAGTAACCACCAAGGTGTATGCTTTGCTGTTTTTTGTTGGCTGGTTGCTTTTGGTAGGAAACGCAAAGGGGAAAACAGCTCTCTACGTGGGGAGGGAGGTGTTATTCGCAACAACCACCAAATGATTGGCAGGGATAAAAGTCCTAGTAACAAAAAGGGAGAAGCAAAACTCAAAGTGGCCTCCTGACGTGAGAAGGAGATTCTCCTATTTTGTTTGCAAGGTGCAAAATGGTTTCTGTTAATGCTTTATTTGTTGTACTTACATGATAGGTCCATCCTTGGCGTAAACAAAAATTTGCTAATTCTTGTCGCCTTGCTTGGTACAGCTTGCAATAGTGTTCACGAAGATTTTCTGCCTTTCCAAAAATGTACTTTTCTTTTGTTTCGGGATCAAAAAATTCTGTACAACCTTTGTAGGGAAATTTCTCTTCTGCTGGATCAGCAATTTCAATTAAATGTACAGTAACCTGTTTTGTCGACAAAATTGTTAAATGTTGAATAATTTTTTCAGGAGGATCAAGAAAATCGCTTATTATGATAGCATGTGAAAAACGCGTAATTGTTGAAAAATTTGGCAATGGATTTTCATTTTGATGATTTGCCAAAGCGAGCGCCATGCGCTCTATGATATTGGATGCTATGGTAGGAGGCATGAGGTTGGGAATAGCAATATGTTCGCCACTTTGTGCAAGAAGTAATGCCAATGCAAGGGTAAGAATAATAGCATAATCACCTTTAGAGATTTTAGAAAAGCGCGAACAATAATGCATAGATGCACTTTGATCAGGCCAAAGCCAAATTGTTTGTGTCATTTGCCATTCATGTTCGCGTAGGTAAGTATGTTCATCACGTGCCGAGCGACGCCAATCAATGCGCGTAACAGATTCCCCTGCAACATAAGGGCGGAATTGCCAAAAATTTTCTCCGCTTCCACGTTTGCGTTGTCCATGCCATCCGGTGATCAGTGTATTGGCGATCCGATGTGCTTGTAGAAGAAAATACGGCATTTTTGCAGTATCTTCATGCAATTTTCTCGCAAGCAATATAGGAGGGGTTTTTAAAACTTTTTTGCCAATGGCCATTTCTAAATAACGTCTTTCACAAGATTATTGATAATATCTTTTATGGTTATCTCTTCAGCACGGGCAGAAAAATTGAGCGCCATACGGTGTTGTAATACGGGGTAGGCTAACACTTTGATATCGTCAAGTGAGGGCGCTAAGCGCCCATAATAAAGTGCACGGGCACGGGCACAAAGAGAAAGTGCTTGTGATGCCCGTGGCCCAGGGCCCCAAGCAACATAAGTGTTGGCAAGAGTATTGTCTTTGTGAGGGCGCGCTGAACGGACGATTTTTAAAATGGCTTCTACAACATTTTCTGAGATTGGCATTTTCCGAACGATATTTTGGATTTTTTGCAGTTTTTGTGCTGATAAAATCGGTTTTGCATTTTGTTGCTTTTCTTTGGTTGTTTCTAAAATGATACGGCGTTCTGTTGTGAGATCAGGATAATCAATATCAATTTGCATAAAAAAGCGATCCAATTGTGCTTCAGGAAGTGGGTAGGTTCCTTCCTGCTCAAAAGGATTTTGGGTTGCAAGCACATGAAAAGGTTGTGGTAAGTCATAACGGATACCAGCAACGGTGACATGATACTCTTGCATGGCTTGTAAAAGGGCTGATTGCGTGCGTGGAGAGGCACGATTAATTTCATCCGCCATGAGAAGTTGAGTAAAAATAGGTCCTTGAAGATAGCGGAAAGAACGGTTCCCACTTTTATCGGAATCCATAATTTCAGAACCGATAATATCTGATGGCATGAGGTCTGGGGTAAATTGGATGCGCTTTTCATCCAGTCCCAATACTGTTCCTAAAGTTTCTACAAGACGCGTTTTTGCCAGTCCTGGAGCACCGACAAGAAGGGCATGTCCACCAGAAAAAATTGTTATTAAGGCATATTCAATCGCATGATTTTGCCCAAAAATAACTTTGTCAATTTCTGTTTGCAGAATACCCAATTCTTTATGCGTGTTATCAATATCATCAATAATCCCTTGGGCTTCATTATTGGTATTGGCCTTTTTTATAGAATTGGATGGCATATCATGTTGACTCATAATTTTTTCCTTAAGGCATTTGTAGCAAAATCAATAATTTTCTCTGCATGATAATGAATATTTTATGATTTGTAGCAGAAAATGAAAAGAAAAGAAGCGTAATATGCTGTTTTTTATATTCGTATATGTGCAGATTACTCTATTTGGAACAAACAGATTTGTGGTGTAAGGGATGTATGGGGAATATTATTTTCATGAAAATGTTTATTAAAGGCGAAGAAGACGATTTTTGAAAGGTTAAAAGCTTGAGCATAAAACAAAATTTCAAACAGGTTGCGTGGTTGCAACATGATGATATCCAAACACTGCTTCGCATTTTGTCTTTGGAAGGTGAAGAGGCGCGTATTGTGGGGGGAGCAGTGCGTAATCAGTTGTTAGGTCAGCCTATTTGCGATATCGATATTGCGACAACCTGTTTGCCACAGCAGGTTATAGTGCGGGTAGAAAAGGCAGGATTTAAAGCTATTCCTACAGGTGTTGCATTTGGTACAGTCATGGTGGTTTCTCCATCATGTTCTTATGAGGTAACAACGCTTCGTTCTGATGTTGAAACAGATGGTCGTCATGCAAAAGTGGTATTTGGTCGTGATTGGCAAAAAGATGCAGAACGGCGCGATTTTACCATTAATGCACTTTATTGTGATGCTGCTGGATTCCTCTATGATGATGTAGGAGGTTTGAAGGATATTGCTAGCCGTACAGTTCGTTTTATTGGTATTGCAGAAAATCGTATTCGGGAAGATTATTTGCGTATTTTGCGTTTTTTTCGCTTTTTTGCCTGGTATGGTATGGGGCGACCTGATGTACAAGGATTGAAAGCATGCGCTTGTTTAAAAGACGGTCTGCAAAAACTTTCTGCTGAGCGTATTTGGGTAGAGATGAAAAAACTTCTCACAGCTGTAGACCCGACGCGTGCTCTTTTGTGGATGCGACAAAGTGGGATTTTGACACGCATTTTTCCTGAAACAGAAAGGTGGGGTATTGATACAATTCACTCCTTGGTAAAAACAGAACAGGCTCTTGGTTGGAAAGCTGATCCGTTGTTACGGTTAGAAAGTCTTCTTCCTCCTGATCCTATACGTCTGCATGAAATGGCGCGGCGTTTGCGTTTATCCCATAAAGAAACAACGCGGTTAAAGGAGTGGGCGGAGTTGGAAATGATTAACCACAATTGTTCAGATAGTTTTGTGCAGAAACTGATTTATTTTCATGGACGACAGCCGGTTTTAGATCAATTATCTTTGTCTGTGGCGATTACACATGGTGCTGTTTTGGAGGAACGCGAGGCTTTACAAAACTCAGCAAATTATATCAGGCTTTATAAACTTGCTCAAAAGTGGCAGATTCCCACTTTTCCTATTAATGGAAAGGATTTAATGAAAAAAGGTTTTTCTAAAGGAGTGTTGTTGGGCAAAAAGCTTAAAGAGCTAGAGGCGCTGTGGATTGAAAGTGGATTTCTTATGGATCGTCATACATTATTAGAAAAAGTAAATTTATCATAAAGATTTTTGCTAAGATACTTTTTCTTTTTTAGTATAATTGTTTATAACTATTTAGTTGTTGGCAGTAAAAATGGTGCGGTAAGGTATTATTGGTTTCAATGTTTATTCAATTCTACATCATTTTTTCTGATGATTTGTAAAATTTTTCTATAGCTTATTCCAGAAATATAATTGAAAAAGGTCTTATCTTAGAAAGATATGATGATTTCGCTTTGTTTAAAAACAGTTAACTTTGTATAGAATATTGGCATTTTAATTAATATATTGAATCTTTTAAGGAGGATTTTTTATTTTATTTATAAAGTTTTATTTATTTTCATAATAACCAATTTGGCGTAGTGCTTCTCCTGTTGTTATGGCGACACTCATGGCAAGATTTAGAGAGCGCGCGTGTGTTTGCATAGGAATTTTCAATGCGTAGTCAACGGCTTCATGAACGTAATAGGGAACTCCTGCCGATTCACGACCAAAAAGTAAGACATCATCTTTTTGATAGCATATTCGCGTATAGCATATTTTTGCTTTTGTACTTAAAAGCAAAAGACGACGGTTCGAATGTCTCATAGTGTTGATAAAATGTTGCCAATCAATATGTTTTTCTAATGAGGCATATTCAAGATAATCCAATCCCGCTCGCTTAAGACTGCGATCCGACAGATTAAAGCCGGCTGGTTCAATAATGTGAACATGTAAACCAAAACAGGCACTAAGACGTAAAATTGTTCCAGTATTACCTGCAATATCAGGTTGAAAAAGTGCAATATGAAGTGTCATATTTTATATAGTATGATTTTTTCTTTGTGTTTGTAAAGAAGCATGGAGAGCTTTTTCAAAAGATATCATTAAGAAGTATGCAGTTTTTGCAATTATGTGTTTTGGATTTTAGAGAGCAATTATATATCCAAATTTATTGTGAGATGCATAGAGTATGAGCCGTAAAAATATTCATAGTTCTCGCGTTTAGAGACGAATGCTGATCATAAAGCAGATTGAATGTAAAATTTAGCCTTATTTGTAAAGCTTAATTGTGGAAGGGGTTTGTGTAAATCGTTTCTTGAGAGACTTTGATGTTGTGTGTATTGGTTAGATGGTAAAATATTAGAATATTGTTTGAGTTGAATGAATGACGTGGTTTTGTAAGGGGGAGGATAAAGTAAGAGCGAGGAATAACTTTGATGATATATTCCTCTTGTGAAATTGTACTTGAGAGCTTGAATAAAAAATTTCAATCTGAAAACGCAAAGAGTAAAAAAGAAAGGATATTGAAAAAAGCAGGGAAAAGAGAAAATTATACAGATGATAAGAAAGTTTTTATAGTTTGGAGATTTCAATGATCGAGGATTGTGTCATAAGAAATGGTATGATAGAAATTATTTTAGTGAATGGGCTCTTTAGTTAAGATAATGAGTGAGCAGACGAGGCGGGATTTTCTGTTTTTGCTGACAGGTGTGACAGGGACTGTTGGGATGGGGATTGTTGCGTGGCCTTTTATCCACCAGTTGCGTCCAGATGGGGCTGTTTTGGCAGCTTCTTCTGTAGAGGTAGATCTTTCTGGTATTGAAGAGGGGATGTCGATAACGGTTAAGTGGCGAGGACAGCCTGTTGTTATCCGTAATCGTACTGCAAAAGAAATCGCTGAAGCGCGCGCTACAAAATTGAGCGTTCTTAAGGATCGTCAGGCACGCAATCCTAATGTTGAAGGTGAAAAAGAAGCAACGGATTTTGCTCGTTCAGCAGGGAAAGGGCGTGAGAATTGGCTTATTCTCATTAATCTTTGTACGCATCTAGGTTGTGTGACACTTGATCAATCAGGGAAATTTGGCGGGTGGCTATGTCCATGTCATGGGTCTGTTTATGATACGGCAGGAAGAGTGCGCTCAGGACCTGCTAACTATAATCTCGCCATTCCACCTTATAAGTTCCTTTCTGATACTTTGTTGAAAATAGGATAAAGTAATGGCAAAATTTCCTCCTTATTTTCCAAAAAGTGCTCTTGCGCGCTGGTTTGATAAGCGTTTGCCCTTGCCCCGTTTTCTTTATAATGCATTTGTTGTTTTTCCTGTTCCGCGTAATTTGAATTATTTTTATACATTTGGCGGTATTTTGACTGTTATGCTTTTATCGCAGCTTTTGACCGGGATTGTATTATCATTGCATTATGTACCAGATGTTCATTTAGCTTTTGAAACAGGTGAACGATTTAGACGTGAGGGGCATTTTGGTTGGCTTTTTCGTCCATGGCATTGTGTCGGATCGTCATTCTTTTTTATTGCTGTTTATATCCATTTAGCGCGCGGGCTTTATTATGGTTCTTATAAGAATATGCGCGAAATCGTTTGGGTTACGGGCATTTTCATTTATATTATCATGATGGCAATAGCATTTTTTGGTTATGTGCTGGTTTGGGGAATGATGTCTGTTTCTGCTGCTTCAGTGGTTGCTGGCCTTTTGAAAGCCATTCCTTTGGTAGGAACCTGGTTGCATGAAACATTTCTTGGTGGTTATAGTGTTGGACAACCAACATTGAATCGTTTTTATGTTTTTCATTATTTGTTGTCATTCGTGTTGCTTTTTTTTGTGGGGGTTCATATTTTCGCAATCCATCAAGTAGGGCAAGGAAATCCAACTGGCCTTAAAATACAATCGGATGAGGAAATTGTTCCTTTTGCACCCTATGCGCTTATTAAAGATATTTTTGCCATTACTATTTTTTTAATCTTTTTTGCTTGGTTTTTGTTTTATATGCCTGATTACATGGGCCAGACTGAAAATTATACTGTTGCTGATCCTTTAAAGGCACCTCTTCGTGTGGTCCCAGAATGGTATTTTTTGCCTTTTTATGCCATGCTGCGTGCCATAACTTTTAATATTGGTGCTTTGTCATCAACTTCTTTAGGGGTTATTCTCCTCGCAGGTTCTATCTTCATTTTGATTTTTGTTCCATGGTTAGATCGCTCTAAAATATGTTCTGCAAGATATCGGCCTATTTATAAAATTTTCTTTTGGGGATTCATTGCTGACGTTGTTTTTCTTGGCTATCTTGGTTCAAGAGAAATTAGTGATAGCGTTCTTTTATGGACGCAATTGGCTACGGTTTATTATTTTGTATTTTTTCTGATTGTTTTGCCTGTTCTCCCTATTTTTGAAAAGAGTTATCCTTTGCCCTCTTCAATTACTGAAGATATAAAACAGAAAAAAAATAAATTATGGTAAATGCTTTTATCAGATTGATTGTTATAGCTATAATAAGCTTTTCTTCTCATAGTATGGCCAGTAGTGTTGCTGATAAAGGGAAGGTATTTGTTTCTTTCCCTTTATATGTTCCTAAAAAACAAGAGTGGAGCTTTTCTGGGCCATTTGGACTTTATGATAAAGCACAATTGCGGCGCGGATTAAAGGTTTATAAACAGGTTTGCTCCAGTTGCCACGGGTTAAAATATGTAGCTTTTCGCGATTTAAAAGCTCTTGGCTATGATCAAGAACAGATTAAGGCTTTGGCGGGGCAATATGAAGTCTCTGATGGTCCGAATAGAGAAGGCCAGTTATTTAAACGTTCTGGGGTTGCGACAGATTATTTCCCTTCCCCCTTTGCTTCTGAAGAAGAAGCAAGATTTATTCTTAATGGTGCTTATCCTCCAGATTTATCATTAATGGCGCGTGCGCGTGCTGTATCTTTGCCGTTTCCTGCGATTATTTCTGATGTGTTGACTTATTATAATACTGCTGGTCCAGATTATATTACAGCTCTTTTAACGGGATATCAGAAAGCACCAGAGAACACAAAAATCGCTGATGGTTTTTGGTATAATCCTTATTTTATTGCCGGTAATTCTTTAACTATGGCACCTCCCTTGAGTGATGGTGTTGTTTCTTATGACGATGGAACTCCTGAGACAGTTGAACGTTATGCGCGTGATGTTTCTGCTTTTTTGATGTGGGCTGCTGATCCTCATATGGAAATTCGTAAAAAAACTGGTTTTCGTGTTATCTTATTTTTAATTATTTTTGGAGGGTTTGTTTATATTTTAAAAGCCCATATTTGGCATAATTTAGAAGAAAAATTGAAAGAGAAGGTAAAAGATTAGAAGAAAAAAGTTATTTGAACTTTTCTTGAAAAAGTATAAAGAGTGTAAGGAACAATTCTGGTTATGATGCATTGATACTTTATAAAGTAAAAGCAAAGTAAGAACGGAGATGTTAAAATGAAGAAAATTGCCTATACTACTCTTATATCAGTTTTGATGGCTTCTAGTACTTATGCTCAGTCTTTTGAGGTGCTTTCTAAACCTGAAATAATTTCTTCAACAGGTATTGTTCAGGTGGGCTCAGATATGTCTGCGCGTTATGTTACACCTTTAGCAACGGATTTTGTTGCTTCAAGTCTTATTGGGGCGAATGTCTACAATATAGAAAATGAAAATATTGGCGAAGTAAAAGATATTATCCTGCGTGAAAATAACATTGCTGGGTTTGTTGTTGCTGTTGGTGGTTTCCTTGGCATAGGGGAGAGTTATGTGGTTGTTTCTCCAGAAACAATCCAGATGACAAATGATTATGGTAAGTGGAAGCTTATTACGAATGCAACAAAGGATTCTTTGAGAGAAGCTCCAACATTTAAATATGAAGGATATTGGGCACGCTAACTTCGTATTTCTATTTTTTTATCGATAAAACAGTTGCTATCATAATATATGATGGCGCTGTTTTTTGTGCAGAAAATTTTACAAGAATTTTTAGGCACGAAGCTATTTTCATTTTTTAAGATCTCAAAGGAAAATCGAGATTAAATCTAATAATTGCGATGAGGTTAGGAACTTAACGATTTAAATTTGTTTAGCAGTTAGCAAAATACTTTCAAACAGAATATTTAATTCTTGAGGCTTTATAAAAGAGATATTGGCAAATCATTCCCCCTTCTTTTTTAAGAAAAAGACAATATGTTCTTAAAAGATAAAAAAATTTAAGAGAGATCAGAATATTAAGTATTATGTTTAAACAACATGATATCGCCGTCTTGCACAACATATTCTTTACCTTCATCGCGGGCTTTGCCTGCTTCTTTTGCGCCGTTTTCTCCCCCTAAAGCGATATAATCTTCGTAGCTTATAGTTTGAGCACGAATGAAACCACGTTCAAAATCTGAATGGATAACACCAGCTGCTTGGGGTGCTTTTGTGCCACGTATGATTGTCCAAGCGCGTGTTTCCTTAGGACCACAGGTAAAATAAGTAATGAGGTCTAGCAAAGAGTAGCCAGCACGAATAAGGCGATTTAAACTTGGTTCAAAGAGCTCTAAGGCATGAAGATATTCTAAAGCCTCTGCATCATTAAGTTGTGTGATTTCAGCTTCGATAGAAGCAGAAATGATAATGCTTTGAGCATTTTGCTCTGTTGCCATTTTTTTTACCGTTTGGGTCAAACTATTTCCGTGGGCAGCATCATTTTCATTGACATTGCATATATAAAGGACGGGTTTAGAAGTGAGAAGGTTTAAATTCTCAAGAGTGCGACGTTCATCGGAAGAGATATCTTTAAGCAATAATCGGACAGGATTTCCTTTTTGCAGTAAATTTAATGCCGCTTCCATAATGGGCAGAATTGTGAGAGCTTCTTTGTCTTTTCCAATTGCACGTTTACGAATTTGTACGATACGCCGCTCTACACTTTCGAGATCAGCAAGCATAAGTTCTGTTTCAACAGTTATGGCATCAGAAATAGGATCAATGCGTCCTTCTACATGGGTAATATCCTCATCTTGAAAACAGCGTAAAACGTGAATAATGGCATCAACCTCACGGATATTGGCTAAAAATTTATTGCCTAAACCTTCACCTTTTGAAGCGCCACGTACAAGTCCAGCAATATCAACAAAACTGATGCGTGTGGGAATGATTTCTTTTGAACCAGCAATGGAAGCAATTTTTTCTATCCGCAAATCTGGAACAGCAACTTCACCAGTATTGGGTTCGATTGTACAAAAAGGATAATTAGCAGCTTGTGCTGTAGCTGTTTTTGTTAATGCATTAAAAAGGGTGGATTTACCAACATTAGGTAATCCTACAATACCGCATTTAAAACCCATGAATCCTCTGCTTTTCTATTGATTTAATGATTAAGATAACGCTACTTTTTGCGTTTTTATAGCATATTTTGAGAAGAGTGATAGTCTCTGTTGCTATAGAGAAGAAAAAAACTATGTTAAGAAAATGATTGTCCTTTTTTGATCAAATTTTAAAATTTTTTACCTTCATGGTAAGAAAATTTCAAATTAACGTTAATAATGTGCTAAGTTTTTTACAGTATGCAGATCTGCATAAAGAATTAATCGGAGAAAGTAGAAGAGTGTTATCTCGTCGTGCCTTTTTAATTGCTGCGCCTTTGGCTTTGGTTGGATGTGTTACGCGCCAATCAGAAATGTTATCTGTTGCTTCTCAGCAAGTTCGATACATTCCAGCAGAAATGCAGGCCTTGTATGGTCCTGTAACAAATGAGCCTTATTTATTGCCTGCTATTGATCTTTCAACAATTGATCCAAAATTTTGGCGTCAAAGAGTAATTTATTATACATCTTATCCACCTGGGACATTAGTTGTAGATACGCAGGAATGTTTTCTTTACCTTATTGGTGAAAATGGAAGCGCTTTGCGTTACGGTATTGGAGTTGGTAAGGAAGGGCTAGCATTTGAAGGTGAAGGAATTATACAGCGCAAGCGTCGATGGCCAAGTTGGGTTCCTACGGCGGCAATGATGGCGAGAGAACCAGAACGTTATGGACATTTGGGGAAAGGGATGCCCCCGGGAGCTGATAATCCATTAGGAGCACGTGCACTTTATCTTTTCAAAAATGGGCAGGATACACTCTTCCGCATTCATGGTTCGCATGAATCGTGGTCAATTGGTCGTGCTATTTCAAGTGGGTGTATCCGTTTACTTAATCAAGATATTATTGATCTTTATGATCGTGTCCCTGTTGGTTCGCGTGTTGTGGTGGTGCAAAACAATGCAAGTGTACCTCGCGTATTAAGTCAACAATCCAATATTTATGATCCCTTAGAGTCCACTATTACGCCGAGTGAATTGTTTTAATTAAAATGTGATTGAACCTTTATGAATCGTGCTCCTATTGGCTTCTATATAGTGATCTTGTAAAATTATGGGAGGGCTTCTAAGGCTTTAAGTTAACAATTAAGTATGGATAACAAAGTTAACTTTTAATCCAAATAGATTTCTAAAAACGCTAAAGAGGATGGTGTTGGCTTTTCTATTCACTTAATCTTCTTCTTCTAAAGAGGGATTATGTGTAAGAATTGTACAGAACAATGTGGTTTATTCTATTTTATGGATAAAGAGTTGCTATTATAGATTTTTGTTGCTCATTGTTTGTAAGATTTCATTTATAAAGAGTCCTTTATCACCCTTTATAAGGGTAGCAATGTTTTTTGCAATTGCCTGCAAAAGAATAGGTAACCATTCTTGATCAGATTTTGCAAAATTTCCCAAAACATGTTGGTGAATGAGCTCTTTAGAAATAGGACGTCCAACCCCTAAACGTATACGGTAATAGTCAATACCGCAATGGGCATCAATAGATTTTACACCATTATGCCCATTATTTCCTCCCCCGATTTTTATACGAACTTCTCCTGGTGGTAAGTCTAATTCATCATGAATAATAATCAAATTCTTCACATCTAATTTATAAAATCGTAAAGCTTCGCCAATAGCTTGGCCGGAGAGATTCATAAAAGTTTGAGGTTTCACCAGAAAAACTTTTTCACCATTTATGAGACCATTGGAGATTTCGGCTTGAAATTTTTTCGACCACGGAGAAAAAGACAAAGATTGGTAAATTGCGTCAATAGCCATGAAACCTATATTATGGCGGTTATTTTGGTATTGTGAACCAGGATTGCCAAGACCAGCAATAAGCCACATGTGCGCCTTCAGTAAAGTGTGAGGGGATTATTAAATATCTCAATAAATTAAGGCGGGGAAAACTCCCGCCTGCTAATGATGTATTAACTTTTTGCGTTTTCTTCACTATCTTCTTGTTCAGGAGTTTCATCACTAACATCCATGCCAGCAGGAGCCGCAATGGTTGCAATGGTAAAGTCTCGATCTTGAATGACTGGTGTTACATCCTTTGGTAGTTGTACTGCTGAAATATGGATGGAATCACCAATAGAGTAGCTAGAAAGGTCAATTTCAATCGCTTCAGGGATAGCATTCGCTGGAGCGGTACATTCAATTTCGTGACGAACAATATTGAGAACTCCACCTTTTTTAAGCCCAGGAGCTGTATCTTCATTGAGAAAGTGTACAGGGATATTTACTTCCACAACAGATTTTGCTGAAATGCGCAGAAAATCTACATGTAAGGGGAAATCACGTACAGGATCTAATTGGTAATCTTTTGGGAGAACCATAATTTTTTCTTTACCAATTGTAATCGTTGCAACGGTAGTACGAAAACCACCAGCGTGAATTTTATAAAAAATTTCTTTATAGGGAACTGTGATTGCCAAAGGTGGTTGTTTTTCACCATAAATGACAGCAGGTATGAGACCATTGCGGCGAAGTTCACGGGAGGACCCCTTACCAACCCGCTCGCGTATTTCGGCCTTAAGAGTGTAGCTTTTGCTCATAATTTAAGTCCTTTTACATGACTGGAGATTCATAAAAAACAACAACAGTTTTTGTATGAATATGAAGATATGCGCTAGACAATAGCGATTGCTTCATTCTACGTTGCCTCCAAGGGTGTCTACGCAGAAGCTCTTTCTATAATTCAAACTCTTCACAGATGCAAGAGTTGTGGGAAAAATTGATGATTTCTACCGTTTAGAGAGAGGAAATGTTACAAGCATGATTTATTTAGAGAATAAATCTGAGCCAATATATTCAAAATGAAATACTGGAGATGTTATGAAGGTTGAGATCGCTTTGGGTGAGATGGCAGAATATAATGCTTTGCGTAAATCTGTGCCAGCATGCATTGATTTGGAAGAATTATTGGCGACACGTCTTCTTGTGCAGGGTAATTCTGGTTCAGGAAAATCACATCTTCTTCGACGCCTTCTTGAACAAAGTGCCTCATGGGTACAACATTGTGTGATTGATCCAGAGGGTGATTTTGTCACTTTGGCAGATAAATTTGGTCATGTTATTGTTGAGGCTCAACGCAGCGAACTAGAACTGACTCGTATTGCTCAGCGTATTCGCCAACATAGGGTTTCGGTGGTATTCAATCTTGAGGGTTTGGATACGGAACAACAGATGCGTGCTGTGGGAGCCTTTCTTGGCGCATTGTTTGATGTGGAACGTGATTATTGGTATCCCATGCTTGTGGTGGTTGATGAAGCACAATTATTTGCTCCAGCAGCGGCGGGAGAAGTTTCTGATGAAGCGCGTAAAATTTCTCTTGGTGCCATGACAAATCTTATGTGTCGAGGGCGAAAACGTGGTCTTGCTGGTGTTATCGCGACACAGCGTTTGGCTAAGCTTGCCAAAAATGTTGCTGCTGAAGCGTCAAATTTTCTAATGGGACGGACTTTTTTAGATATTGATATGATGCGCGCTGCTGATCTTTTAGGAATGGAGCGTCGCCAAGCAGAAATGTTTAGAGATCTTGAGCGGGGACATTTTGTAGCTTTAGGGCCCGCTTTATCAAGGCGTTCTTTGCGGATTATTATTGGTCCTGTTGAAACATTGGCGCGTTCTTCTAGCCCTAAATTAATGCCTCTGCCAACAGAGCGAGTAGATGCAAAAGAACTTGTTTTTACTGCTTCGCCAGAGGAAGTTTTAATTCCATTTAAACAATCACGAGAGCCAGCACAAGAAAAATCAATTCATGAGATGTTAGAAGAGGCCGTGCATAAAAAACAAGAATTGCTGCAAGAAAACCCAAATTTATTTCCTGAACTTTCTGTTGTTGAGCGAGATGGCCAAGTAGAACGTGTTATTCGAGAAATTCTTGATGATCCTGAGGCTTTTTATCGTTCTACGGCGGTACTTTATCAAGATTTCTTGGTGCGTTGTCGTATTCATGGTCTTTCGGGAGATCCTTTGAGTCTTTCGCAATTTCGACGCAAACTAGCTGTTGCGCAAGCTTGTGTTGACGAAGAAACGGCTATGAGTGAAAATTGGAAACGTCTTTTGCAACTATCAGAAAGTTTAGAAGATGATGTTCAAGGTGTTTTTTTGAATGTAGCGCAGGCTGCTTTGGGCGGAAAACCTTGCCCATCGGATGCATTTTTAGCGCGACTTTACGGAAGCCATTCTCTAAGTCGTGCACGCCGACTCTTAAGCTATTTTGAAGAGCGCGGCTTTATTGTTATTCATACATATCTTAATGGTCAACGCATTATCGCTTTCCCTGATCTTGGCGTGAAAACAGCACCAGGAGATCCTAAGCAACCCGTTTAACCAAATAAACTTGAGACAGATTGTTCTGCTGCTGTTCTGGCGATTGCTTCGCCAATCAGATCGGCAATTGGTAAAACGCGAATATTATGCGCCTTTTCAATTGTTTGTGTTGGCATAATTGAATCTGTAATAACCAATTCTTTCATCTCTGAGTTGGTAATACGCTCAATAGCATTTCCAGAAAGAACACCATGTGTGATGTAAGCTGTAACACTATTGGCACCGTGTTTTAGGAGAGCACTTGCTGCATTGCATAGTGTTCCACCGGAATCAACAATATCATCAAGCAAAAGACAGTCTTTTCCAGAGACATCTCCGATGATATTCATAACTTCTGATTCACCAGGGCGTTCGCGACGTTTATCAACGATAGCGAGCAAACTATTCAAGCGTTTAGCGAGTGAGCGGGCACGTACTACACCACCAACATCGGGGGAAACAACAATAACATTTTCAAGAGGATAGTGCATTTTGACATCGCGAGCAATAACTGGAACGGCATAAAGGTTGTCTGTAGGGATATCAAAAAAACCTTGAATCTGTCCAGCATGAAGATCCAATGTTAAAACACGGTGGGCGCCTGCTTCAGTAATGAGGTTGGCAACAAGTTTTGCAGAAATAGGGGTACGTGGTCCAGGTTTACGATCTTGGCGGGCATAACCAAAATAGGGAATAACGGCCGTGATACGGCGCGCAGAAGAGCGACGAAGAGCATCAATCATAATGAGCAATTCCATTAAATGATCGTTGGCTGGATAGGATGTGGATTGCAGAACAAAGACATCTTGCCCCCGTACATTTTCATGCAATTCTACGAAAATTTCTTGGTCAGCAAAGCGTTTTACGGTTGCTTTTCCTAAGGGAATATTTAAATAATTTGTAACATCTTCAGCAAGGCGTGGATTAGAATTGCCGCAGAAAAGCTTCATAGTGGAACCTCTGAGTCGTTACGGTAGAATTATGATAGGCTTTTTAACTTCTTATTATCAGATTGCAAGGAAACAATTATAAAAGCATTACAATTTTTTCTTTTATTGTTAAAGAGGTGTGTTTTTTTGTTTTGAAAATTCAGTTTTTTATCCATGAGGTCAAGAAATATATTGATTAAACTTTTTTTCTTATGCTTTATAAAACAATGTGGATATGGTTTTTTGTATATTAAAGAATTAGAGAAGAGTTCATGTTTAAAAAAATTGTTTTAAATTTAGCCTTTACAGGCAAATCTTGGAGACTAGAATCCTAGCTCCTTTGCACTTTTAAAGAAAACCATTTTTGATAAAAAGCACAATATTTCCAGCGAGATTGTTGTTTTATCGAAAGCAAGAATTTTGTTTTGGAGTTTTTGCTATTCTCTTAAGGAAAAAAAGCCTAATTTTATCTCGTCAGCATAATAGCAGAAAATTGTCGCCCATCGCTAGGTTCATTGCGGTGTATAGCGCGCCGATAGGAAAAAAAGCGCTGTTCATCTTTGTAGGTGCAAAGTTTTAAACAAGAAGCATGAATTCCTGATTCTTTTAGTTTATTGATGATGAATGCCCACAGATTAAAGTGAAAATGATTTGTTTTATCTATTTTTAGAAAATATTTTTGAAACTTGCTATGATAATCAATAAATTGATTGTAAAACTCATCTGTGACTTCATAGTGGCAAGGACCAATACAAGGGCCAAGAACTGCTGTTATTGATTGTCTTTTGGCTCCTTGCTCTTCCATAACAGTAATTGTTTTTTCTATAATTCCCTTTAAGCTTCCTCGCCAGCCAGCATGTGCTGCAGCGATGACACCTGCTTGTGGATCAGCAAACAAAACTGGTCCGCAATCTGCTGTAAGAATACCAATTGCAAGTCCTGGCATAGTGGTAACAAGGGAATCTACTTCGGGAGGCTTATCAATGAAAGCTTGATGAACCACGACAACTTCACAAGAGTGGATTTGATTGACCGTGACTAAATTTTGTACTTCGGCACCAAAATAATTGGCGATCAAAATACGATTTTGTGTGATATATTCAGATTTATCATTTAAACTTTGTTCAGCATTAAGGCTTGGATAAAAGCTTTTTGAAACACCGTTTTGACGGGTAAAAAAGCCGTGTTTTATTCCATGGGCGTGTAAAGCAGAAAGACTTTTTGCAAGGATGGGGGGAGAAACAGGATTCATAAAAATTCCTTATAGGAGTGGTTGTTTTCAAAGGGAAAATAGTGAGTGAGAGATGTGTATTTGTTAATATTTATAGTCATCAAAATCTAGGTGGTACAGATATATTTTTATTACTTATATGTAAGACTTTAAATAATTTGCCCATTTGATCTGGACCAGCTAATCGCTCGATATCTTGGCGGATTTTGTTTTGCAATGTAGTATCTTTGTCTGATCCAAGCTGTTTTGCACGTTCTAGCAGTCCCATTTTTAAAAGAAAGTCTCCTTGTTCTAAGATTTCAACAAAACAGCCTTGTTCAAGGGCTATTTTTTTAAAAAGGAAAAATTAACATGGGATGTTAAATCGTGTTGACCTGGAGCATCAAAAACATCACGGAATTTATGTCTTGAGAGTGCTTGCAATGTATCGCCAAAGGCAAGGTCATCAGCACCATAATCAATAAGCAAAGCAGAACCTGTTACGTGTACTAAGTGATTGCTGATTTGTTGCATAAATTGATGCCGTGAGGGCGCATGTTCAAAAATTGTTCCATTAGGAACTTTAGAACAATAGGATTGTAAACAAGAAGAGGAAAGTTTACGCGGATCAGCAATAAATGTAAGGCCTCCCTCCTGATTAATTGTGATGCGGCGCTCTCTCCATTCTCCATCGATTTTAATATATTGGTTGATGGGGAGAGTATCTAAAAACTCATTGGCAATGAAAAAGAGAGGCTTTTTAGGGATTTGATCAAAGTTTTTAATACTATGGATTTGTTTCTGATAAGGTGCAAGAGATCTTTTTTGTTCTTTTGCGAGTTTTTCACTTATTTCAATAAGGAAAATTTCAGCAGCATTAAATGCTGTTGTGGATAATTTTTGCATGGTGCGTAAAATGTCATCCATCAAAGTTCCACGTCCTGGTCCTATTTCAGCGAGAATAAAAGGGTGAGGGCAGCCATGGGCTTTCCAATTTGCAAGGAGCCAAATGCCAATCATTTCTCCGAATAATTGACTTATTTCAGGTGCCGTTATGAAATCACCGGTGCGTCCAAAAGGTGTTTGTGTTTGATAATAGCCAAATTGAGGATCTGTGAGCGCTAATGTCATATATTGACTGACAGTAATTGGCCCATGAAATGCGATGATTTCCTTAATTTTTTCTTTGAGGGATGTCATTTTTGGTAGATTTGTCTTTAAATGCTTGAGCGAGGAGATAAAATCCTAAAAGGAGCATGGGAAGAGATAAAGCCATGCCATAGGTAAAGCCTGTAGAATGGAAAAGAGTAGAAAACCATTCTGGATCTTCTTGAGGAGCACGGTAAACTTCTGAGATGCTGCGTGCTATTGCATAACCTATAATAAATACTCCTGACACGGTACCGCGGCGCTTTAATGCTTTGAAAGCAAAAATAACAATGAAGAGAATTATGAAGAGAAGAAATCCTTCCATAAATGCTTCATAAAGTTGGCTTGGATGGCGTGGTAAATAGTAAGGATCTAGGGGAAAACAAACTGCCCAAGGTTGTGTGGTAACGTTGCCCCATAATTCTTGATTGATGAAGTTACATATCCGTACAATGCAGATACCGATAGGTGCACCGGCAGCAATGATATCAAACATTGCTCGTATGTTGATGTTATTTTTACGAGCAAACAAAATCATTGCAATGATAATGCCAATGAGACCACCATGAAAAGACATTCCCCCATCCCACACTGCGATGATAGCACTTGGATGGTTAAAGTAATAAATAGGATCCCATACAAACACTTGTCCTAGACGGCCACCAACAACAACACTAATGGCAGACCAGACAACAAAATCTCCAATTGTCTGGTTACTCATGGGAGGGTGATTTGCGTACCATAGAGATGTTTTTTTTAATAATTTTTGCGCATACCACCAAGCAAAAAGAATACCTATTATGTACCCAAGTCCGTACCAGTGGAGAGATAGGGAGCCTAAACGGACGATTACCGGATCAAGAAAAGATGGAAAAGCAATGGCTGGACAGACAAGATTGTTCATGAGTTACATTCTATAAATTACCTGACGGTCAGAAATGACAGATGAATGCACAATGGTCAAGCGGGGGGAGTGATAGCTTTCCACTGGATTTTCATATTAAAATTTTATGATGGTAAAAAGAGTGTAAAGGACTGAAAACAAAATCTGTATCGCAGAATTTATAGGGGATAGGTAAAATCTGTAGGGTAAAAGGAACAAATACAGTATCTAAATGTTATGAAAATACACTATAATGCGTGTGTCAATAATTAAAACTTAAGGAAAAACGTTATGCGTAATGGATCAAACCGTATTCTTGATGAATTGGCAAAATTAGCAACGGATGCTGCTGACTTTGCGCAAGCTATACGACGTGAAGCTGGAACAGCTTTTCGTTTGCAGGCTGAAAAAATAGCAAATAAACTTGATCTTGTCTCACGCGAAGAATTTGAAACCTTTAAGGAGATGGTACTGAAAGCGCATACTGACAATGCGGATTTTAAAAGGCGTCTTGATGATTTGGAAAAAAACACAGACACAGAAGAAGTAAAATAATTTCTATAAAAAAATATCCCCAATTTTTCAACGTTATGCGTACGACTAAAAAATGCTTAATCTTGAGTCTGTTAGAATAAAATGTTCTTTTATTTCTGGTTTGTTTTTTGTAAAAAGGATATTTTTTTTAAGCGAAGGGCTGGTGCTGTGAGATTGTATCAATACACTGAAAAAAATTAGTGATTCGTTTTATAATTATCAGGTTGTCCTAAGGAGTATGATTGTATTCTGAGGGCCGCGTGTATTGTTGATGTTTTTGTGTGCTTGTTTGGTGTAAAGGCTTCAATCGTAGAAAAATATTGTTACAGTTGAGGTGCTTTGTATGTTGTTGATAACATTTAAAGATGATTGAGGATTATAATGAGGCTTGCATTTTGCGCCACAGAAAGAGAAGAGCACCCTGTTGACTTTATCGAACAGATTGCTTGTAAGTATGACTGGTCGTTTGAGCGGGATGCACAAGATGAAATTCGTGTTTGTGTAGAAGGAAAACGGGCAAATTATCGCCTTGCTTTTTCATGGATGGAAGAGCAGGAGGCGCTTCATTTAGCTTGTGCATTTGATCTTTCTATTGAAAATGCTCGAACAGCAGAAGTGCATCGCTTATTGCTGGCAATTAATGAAAGATTGTTACTGGGACATTTTGATTATTGGCGAGGAAATAATTCTGTTATTTATAGGCAAGGGCTTCTTTTGGCTGGTGGAGCACATCCGTCTCATATACAAGTTGAAACATTGTTGATACACGCCTTGAAAATTTGTGAAAGTCATTATGTTGCATTTCAAATGGTTGCTTGGCGTGGGGAAAGTGCTTATAAAGCACTACAGTATACTTTGTTTGAAACTATAGGGAATGCTTGAATTCGCAAATTTTGTTGTGTTTTTTTAAGATGAGTTGTGAAATCTTGTTTAGAGGGGGATATCAATAATAGCGCGCAAGCCCCCTAGAGGACTGTCATCTAATTGAATGTTGCCTCCGTGGCTACGTGCTATGTCTTGGGCAATAGAAAGGCCAAGTCCTGTTCCACTTGCATCTTGATTGCGCGCTTTGTCCAGTCTAAAGAATGGCTTAAAGACTTCTGTACGCATATTTTTGTGAATGCCAGGTCCATCATCATCAATCGTTAATATAAAGGATTCTTGTTGGGATATAGCTGTTAGCTTGATAGTTTTAGCATAATAAAATGCGTTTAATACAAGATTACTAACTAGGCGTGTAAAGGCACGTGGGCGCACTTGTATTTGTGTGGGACCTTCAATGGTATAAGAAAATTGACGTTTGTGAAGATAAGCATCGGTGGAGAATTTTTGCATAAGAGCATTGAGGTTAAAGGTTTTAACACTTTCACTTCCTTCACCACGGGCAAAAGCAAGATAGCCCTCTAACATATTTTGCATATCGCTTACATCTTGTTCAAGCGGTTTAATATCAAAATCAGTATTTGTTAATGCTAGTTGGAGTTTAAAACGTGTTAGAATTGTTCTTAAATCATGACTTACACCTGAGAGCATCATGGTACGTTGTTCGATTTGACGTTCAATTCGTTCACGCATACGTAAAAAAGCAATGCCAGCACGGCGGACTTCATCAGCCCCTTGTGGTTGAAATCCTTCTGGTAAAGGACGTCCGCGTCCAAAACTTTCTGCTGCTTCAGCCAATTGTTGAATTGGTTTGATTTGATTGCGCAGGAAGTAAATTGCTATCAGCAATAAAACAAGCGCTGTTCCCACCATCCAGCTTAAAAAAATTGCGGTATTGGAAGCATAAGCTTGGCTGCGTGGCGCAAAGACGCGTAAGATAGCATGACCAAGGTGGATGCGGATTTCGACAAGATCAGAATCACCTACTGTGTCAATCCAGAAAGGGCGGTTAATTTGTCGTGTGATTTCTTCACTAAGAAAATAATCAAGAATTGCAAAAAATGGTTTAGGTCCTAGAGGAGGAAGAGAGACAGGGGGAAGAATAGCAATGTTTAACCCCATACGTTGTTGTGCAATACGCTTGATATCCTCATAGTTATTTTGTTGCGGATATGTTTCAATGATATCGATAATGGCTGAAATATCATGGACAACAGCGGTTGAAAGGCGCTCGGTTACCATTTGCCAATGACGTTCCATAAAAACGTAAGCTGTCACTGTTTGCAGGAGGACCATAGGAGCAATAATAATGATCAAAGAGCGCGCATAAAGCCGTTTAGGCATTTTCTTTGTCAACCATAGGACAAATTTTCTTGAGGATTTGATCATGGTATGCTTATTCAATGGAAAGTTTGTAACCTATTCCTCGTACGGTTTGGAGCCATATAGGGAGTGCTGGATTTTTTTCTATCTTACGGCGAAGGCGGTTAATTTGTACGTCAATAGCACGTTCACCGATATTTTGATCATCTATCGCAAATTTATGACGTGGAATGATATCGCCTGCATTTTCGGCAAAAATAACCATCATTTTTTGTTCTTTATCTGTCAATTTAATAACTTCTCCTCCTTTTTTAAGTTCGCGTCGTGCAATAGAAAATATATATGGTCCAAACACGATTTGTTCGATTTTAGGTTGATTTAGTGGAAAACCACGTCGTAAAATAGCATTGATACGAAGAAGAAGTTCACGGGGGGCAAACGGCTTAGCAAGATAATCATCAGCACCTGCTTCTAAACCATGGATGCGGTTGTCTGTTTCTGATAAAGCTGTAAGCATAAGAATTGGGACATCCTTTGTTTGACGAAGTGAGGTGGTGAGATCAATACCGTTTTCTCCAGGCATCATGATATCAACTATAAGAAGATCAAAATCTATGCTTGTCAGCTGTCGTCTTGCTTCATCAGCATTTGCCGAAACTGAAACACGAAATCCATTTTTAATGAGAAATTGAAATAAAAGATTGCGAATTCGGGTGTCATCATCAATTACAAGAAGGTGGGGCGCATCGTCACACAAAACTCGAACTTGATTGGCCATTCTTCAAAACCTTGACAAAAATTTAGTTTTACAAAATTCAAGTTTACATAAGTTGCATAAAACTGTCGAGCAAGCTATTTTACTCTTTAAAGAAGAAAAGGCACTTTCATAAGTTTGAGAAAGTTTTACTTTGAAAAGGATATCATGAGTAATTTTAATACGCATATTATTCCAGTTACACCTTTTCAACAAAATTGCACGTTGCTTTTTGATAGTGAACAAAAAGTTGGGGTTTTAGTTGATCCTGGTGGTGATTGGTTTCGTGTTCAAGAAGTGATCAAAAAGATGGGTATTATTGTTGAGGCCATTTGGATAACACATGGTCATTTTGATCATGTAGGTGCAGCAATGCAAGCTAAAGAAGCCCTTGATGTTAAAATTATTGGTTCACACTATGGTGATAAGCCTGTGATGGAAGCTGTGAGAGAGAGTGCAAAAAACTACGGCATTACTGATGTGCGCGTTTGTATGCCTGATCAATGGTTAGAAGATGGTGAGTGTGTCCATTTTGCTGGACATGCGTTCAATGTTTTTCACACACCAGGACATTCTCCTGGTCATGTTATTTATTTTAATGAAAAAGAACGTTTCGCTTTATTGGGTGATGTCCTTTTTCGTGGTTCTATTGGACGTACGGATTTTCCATTCTGTTCTCATGAAGAATTAATGAAATCTCTTAAAGAAAAAGTTTTGCCTTTAGGTGATGATGTTCGTTTTATCTGTGGACATGGGCCAGGGAGTCACTTAGGTTATGAACGTCAGTGGAACCCTTTTCTTCAAGAGCTTAACAAATAACCGAAAAAAATTTAAAATGTTTTTTCGGTTATTTAAAATTTCTTTAGTGGAGGGTTGTAGAAGTTAATTTATTGGGGCATAACAAAAATGTTCTAAACCATTCCGGTCTCGAAAAGTGCCTGTTTCAGGGTTGAACGAGCGGTATTTTTTCTTGCAATAGTTAAGCCAATTAGATACCGATGACTGCTGGAGTGGCTCATACTCTACCGTTTGCTGTACTTGATAAACCCTTTGATTTTGCGGAACTTCTTGATAAATTATCTGATTTTGTGGTGCCATTTGGTAAACAACTTGTGGTTGTTCTGGTTTTTTAAAAATTGTACCAATAATCGTACCAGTTGCAAGACCGAGAATACCCGCTGCTAAAACATCTCCTGAATTGTTATGATTCACATGGTGCTCATGTATATGGTGGTGTGTGGTTTTTTTGTGTTCAATATAATGAAATGTTTTGTGTTCAACATGATGATTTTTCTGTTCACGTCTTCTATGATTCACATGATGGCGGGGGTGATTATCAAAAGAGAAGTTAGCATCTATACTTCTTTGTACACTCTTCATTTGATCATCTATTCTTTTTTCTACACTCTTCATTTGATCATCTATTCTTTTTTCCGTATCTCTCATTGTTTTTGTGATAATATCTTCACCATAACTCAATTGTATATCTGCAAGCGCTACATCTAATGGCGCTAAAACTATTGCCATTGATATCACTGATAATACCCCAGATTTGATCATTTTTTTCATAGTAATGCTCCTTAAGTATAGGTAAATTCGTACTTTTTTCCCCATTCTATGCGTGTAAAACTGAACACAGTCTGAATGATTTTAGACTTTATTTTGACAAAACGAATAAAAAGACATTTGATTGAGTATAAATCATGGCATAAAATCATGACAAAAATTTGCTTAGAATAATATAGTCTGTTTCGCTTAATATATAAGGATTTCAAATATAACTGACAACAACGTGAATAAGAGATATTATTCTTATATTAGAGATCTATATTAGCAGGATAAATTCTTCTTTTATTTACATGCTTTATAGAGAATGTTGTCTTGTTTAATGGTTTTATAAGTGGCTTATGTTCTGCATTGCACCATATAGAGTGGTTTTCGAGACATGAAAACATGTACCTTTTATTGGGTTGTTGCTAATTTAGGGTTGAGAGACGTTTTTAAATTGTTTTATAGTTTTTCATTAGAGCAGCCCGATTGTTTGAGAAAACAATGAGGAAAAAATTTTCTTACATTGTTCATTTTTTCAATTGTGGCAGCCTTGATGTTTAAGGTGTTCATTTTGCGGAATAATGTTTCTTACTATCATCTTATAAAGATTTTAGAAAAATACAGTTTTGTAGATACTTTGAGAGCTTCCGATTATTAGTTGGGCGGAATTTTGCTTTGTTTTTTTGTTGTTGTCTTAAAAATGTTTTGGTGAGATCTGCTTTTGCTCTTTTGATTTTTCAAAATACCAGTGTCCATTGTTGGCCCCATGTGATCAAAATCTGGCTTTGTAAAAAGATTTGATTGTATCACGAGCTCATGGGTGGATTGTTCGCTGTGATATGTTAAGGGATTCTCCGCGATTTCTAGTTCTATCTGTTTTAATTGTTTGATTTCATCACGAAGTCTTGCTGCTTCTTCAAAGTTGAGATCAGCTGCTGCTGTACGCATTAATTTTTCTAGAGATTGAATATGAATTGCCAAATTATCGCCAACCATATTATTCTGCCTGATAAAATCAGGAATATCTATGGAAGTATAATGATTTTTATCTCCTGCATTGAGAATATCGTCAATATTTTTTTTGATACTCGTTGGTGTAATATGATGTTCTTCATTATAGGCTATTTGTTTTTGTCGACGTCTTTGCGTTTCTTGCAGGGCTCGTTCTATAGAGCCAGTAATGGTATCTGCATAAAGAATCACGTGACCATCTACGTTGCGTGCAGCACGTCCTATTGTTTGTACGAGTGAAGTTTCGGAGCGCAAAAAACCCTCTTTGTCGGCATCTAGAATGGCAACAAAACCACATTCTGGAATATCCAAGCCTTCTCGAAGCAGGTTGATGCCGATGAGGACGTCGAAGGTGCCAAGCCGCAGATCACGAAGAATTTCAATACGCTCTAATGTATCAATATCAGAATGCATATAACGTACCCGAATACCTTGTTCGTGTAGATATTCTGTCAAATCTTCAGCCATACGCTTGGTTAGTACGGTTACTAAGGTACGGTAGCCTTTTTGGATTGTTTTACGAATTTCACTTACAACATCATCAACTTGGGTTGAAGCTTTGCGCACTTGTGTTGGTGGATCAACAAGCCCTGTTGGGCGAATAATTTGTTCAGCGAAAACGCCGTGAGATTGTTCTATTTCCCAGCGTCCAGGTGTTGCCGAGACAGCAATGGTTTGTGGGCGCATGGCATCCCATTCTTCAAAGCGTAAGGGACGATTGTCCATACAAGAAGGTAGGCGAAATCCATATTCTGCTAGAGTAGCTTTTCTTCTAAAGTCACCTCGATACATGCCACCAATTTGAGGAATAGTGACATGGCTTTCATCGATAAAAACGAGAGCATTGTTTGGAATATATTCGAACAAAGTTGGCGGTGGTTCTCCGGGTTTTCGTCCTGTTAAGTAGCGTGAATAATTTTCAATTCCAGCGCATGAACCAGTTGTTTCTAACATTTCTAAATCAAATATTGTACGCTGTTCTAAACGTTGCGCTTCTAAAAGGCGTCCAGCTGCATTCAATTCATTAAGCCGTTGAACCAGTTCCATTTTAATAGCTTTCATAGCTTGTTTTAATGTTGGTCGCGGCATTACATAATGCGAATTAGCATAAATTTTAATGGATTGTAGGTCGCCCGTTTTTTGTCCGGTGAGAGGATCAAATTCAGTAATTGTTTCTACTTCATCGCCAAAGAGTGAGATACGCCAGGCACGATCTTCAAGATGGGCAGGGAAAACTTCGATTGTATCTCCTCGGACACGAAAAGAACCGCGAATAAAGTTCATATCTTGTCGATAATAATGTTGAGAAACTAAATCAGCTAAGAATTGTCGTTGATTGAGTTTGTCTCCTTCTTTTATTTGCAAGGTCATAGCAGTATAGGTTTCTACCGAACCAATCCCATAGATACAAGATACAGATGCAACAATAATAACGTCATCACGTTCAAGGATAGCGCGTGTGGCAGCATGGCGCATACGATCTATTTGTTCATTAATAGAAGATTCTTTTTCGATATAAGTATCAGAGCGTGCAACGTAGGCTTCTGGTTGATAATAGTCATAGTAAGAAACAAAATATTCAACGGCATTATGAGGAAAAAAGCTTTTAAATTCTCCGTAAAGTTGTGCGGCAAGCGTTTTATTTGGTGCTAAAATGAGGGCTGGGCGCTGAGTCTTTTCAATAATTTTAGCCATTGTATAGGTTTTTCCTGATCCGGTAACACCTAAAAGTACTTGTGTCCGTTCATTTTTTTCAATTCCTTCAACGAGAATTTTTATTGCTTGAGGTTGATCTCCTGCTGCTTTAAAGGAGGTTTCGAGTTGAAATGGAATACCACCTTCTGATTTTTCAGGATGAATAGGGCGATGAGGTGTCCATAATGCACCATTCTTAAAAAGAGGATTGCCTGAGGCAATCAGAGCAGAAAGAGCTTCTACTGTTGCTGTGACACCATTTTTCATTGTTACATCCTTTTACAGAAGTTTTCGTAATTTTAAAGGAAATACCCAATTTTACATCTATATCGTGATAACGGCAAAATGTTACTGAAAAACTTTGTTTTGGAGAATTAAATATTTCATCTATTTCTCAAATTTTGAATAGAGAATGACCTTTTTGAGTGTGCTGATATTTTGAGGTTTTTGCTGTACGTATTTTCTTTTGTGTTATGGTAATTTTTTATAGAGGATTGGTTATAATATTCACCATGATTGTTATGGAGAATAACTGTATATGCTACGATTTATTCCTGAAAATACTGTGTATGTGTGATAAAGAGCATTGCTATCTTTAAATGCGAGATAACGAGATGATACCCAACCTGTTTGGGTTTTATATTTGATATGGCACCATGTTCCTTTACAGGTCTGAACAAATACCGCTTCTCCTGCAGGAATTAAACCACGAAGTGCATGCTTGGTGCTTGGCCCTGTTCTAAGATTAAGGTTTCTTGTGACAAAAGCATCTGCAGCTCCGGATACTGCTGTGGCTGGAAAGAGGAGGATAAATACAAAAAAAATTGTTAAATTTTTCATTTTTCTGCAGAGGATTCCTTTAGAAATTTTACTTCATTTTCTCTTCATATCATACAAGCTTTTTTTATTCTAAGTTATGATAAAATAGAAAGAAATACAATTCTTTCTTCTTTGGCTGCTTAATGGGTAGAAGAGAAGCTTGACATGAGTGAGCATGAAAATATCAGATAGTTTAAAACATAATTGGTGAATGCTTTGTTTTCTTTTTTATTTTTATATGGAAAACAGGGATGCTGTACTATATAATAGGGTGGATTGTGGTTTTCGGATTCCAAAAGTTATTTTGGAAGCCGTTTTTTGTATTTTATTGAACCTTCCGTGTAACAGAAAGGGACGGGTTATGGAAAAAGTTCCGATGACTACAGCTGGTTTTGAGAGTCTTAAAGAAGAGTTGCGTTGGCGTCAACAACAGGAGCGTCCACGGATTATTGAAGCAATTTCTGAAGCGCGTGCGCATGGTGATTTGTCAGAAAATGCTGAGTATCACGCTGCGAAAGAGGCGCAAAGTCATAATGAGGGGCGTATAAATGAGCTTGAGGATTATATTGCGCGAGCAGAAGTTATTAATGTTTCTCGTCTTTCAGGCGATAAAATTAAGTTTGGTGCTACCATTAAGCTTTTGGATGAGGACACTGAAGAAAAAAAGGTTTATCAAATCGTTGGTGATCAAGAAGCTGATGTAAAGACTGGTAAAATCTCTATTTCCTCACCTATTGCACGTGCTCTCATTGGTAAGCAAGAAGGGGATGTCATTGAGGTAAATGCACCAGGGGGAGCGCATAATTACGAGATTATTAAGGTCCAATATATCTAAATTATTATGCGTGTGCTTTTGCAAGAAACAGAGATTATTGCTCCTCACTTTAAAAAGCGTTTGTCCGGAGTAACATCTACAGTTATTCAGCTTATTCCATTACAACGAGAACAAGGGGTGCGTATATCAACTTTTGGGTTTGGACTCCCAGAGAGTTTGCCAGCTCTTGCCTTTAAAGATCTTTTCGGGCTTTGGAAAAGCCCGAGAGATAAGCCGTTTCGTATTTGGCATGCTCGGCGCAATATTGAGATGCTCTGTGGCATTTTTTTGCGCGATGTTTTGCAAATGAAGCTTAAACTCGTTTTTACGTCTGCTTCTCAACGTCACCATAAGTCTTTTACTAAATGGTTAATTCGGCGTATGGATAGGGTGATTGCTACTAGTGTAAAGACGGGATCTTATTTAGAGGTGCCCTATAAAGTTATTATGCATGGCATAGATATTAGGCATTTTTCACCACCTAAAATCCCTGATGATAATTTTTCTTCGTCAGGACTTCCTGGAAAATATGCGGTAGGGTGTTTTGGACGTGTGCGCTCCTCAAAGGGTACTGATTTGTTTGTGGAGGCAATGATAACATTGTTGCCACGTTATCCTGAGTGGACAGCGCTTATTGCTGGTCGAACAACAGAACAATATTATAACTTTGAAAAAAAATTACGCCAAAGGATTACTGGAGCGGGCTTGGATAATCGTATTATTTTTCTTGGTGAATTGCTTAATACACCTTTGTGGTATCGTCGCCTATCGCTTTATGTCGCACCTTCGCGTACAGAAGGTTTTGGTTTGACACCCTTGGAGGCAATGGCATCACAGACAGCCGTAGTTGCGAGTGATGCGGGAGCTTATAAAGAATTGGTGGTGGAGGGAACAGGAACGGTTGTTAAAGCAGGGGATAGTGATGCTTTAACGGCAGCGATTGAACCTTATTTTGCTGACTTAGAAAAAACAATAGTGGCAGGAGAAAAAGCTTTAGCGCATGTGCGTGCTCATTTCCCTTTGGAAAAGGAAGCAGCAGAAATCGGAAATATTTATAAAGAAATGTTTTTTGAAAAAACACTTTGAATATATTAGAAATCTTCTTGAGAAGGGGAGAGAATGTGTCATCTTTAAAAGTTTCCACAAATAAATATTGCAAATGAATGGCTTAATAATACAAATGTTATTTCGTAGAATCTAGCATGTTTTTAAGGTAATGTAACGATGAGTTATAAAAATCTTTGATAAAAGACTAAAATTTTATATTTTTAGAGTGATGTAAGTACAGGGAAAGGATGATCGTTTCTTACTCAGGTAATGTTTTGGGGAATATAGTGTGATGTTTTTTCTATAAATACTATACTGTTAAAGCTATTCATGTTGCTTTAGTGGTGGAAACGATTATGTATTTTGCAATAATAAAAGTATAAGAAGGATATTGTAATAGAAAAAAATATTTTTGCTAGAAGCCCTTTATGTTTTTTCTTAATTTAAAGACTGTTGATAAGATATATTGAAATATTACATGAAGTCTTTCTGATGAGGAAGGCGCATAAAACAAGAATGCTATAAGCTCCTGTTTGAACGTGAAAAATCTGATACTTGAGAATTCTTGGTGTGTTGTATATTGTAAACAGTTAATACGCCCAAGAATAGAGGTGCAGGTTCCTACTTTAGGGACTATTTTATTAGTTATGTTATAGTATTTATATTGTAAATTTCTTATCGTTTGGAATTAAATGTTATGCATTAAAATTGTTCGCGCCAAAAAGCGGGGATAAAAAGCACGAATATGGTTATAATTTCAAGACGCCCAGCGAGCATGAGAAAACTCAAAATCCATAAAGCGTTATCATTGATTGTAGAGAAATTTCCAGCAGGACCAATAATGTTGCCAAAACCCGGACCGATATTGGAGAGGGCGGTTAAGACACCGGTGAAGGCAGAAGTAAAGTCAAGTCCGGTTGTAAGCAAAAGTGCAGTGCCAATGAGCAGACAAAACATGTAAAGACAGACAAAAAATAAAACTGCTTTTGCAACATCGCTTGAGATGTTTGCATGATCATAGCGCGCTTTTACAATGACATTGGGAAAAAGGAGTTTTTCTATATTTGTTTGTGTAATGCGCCAAAGGATAATAAGGCGATTGATTTTCATTCCACCAGAGGTAGAACCAGCACATCCTCCTGTAAACGAAACAATGAAAAAAATGCCAAGTGCAAAGGGGCCCCAAAGTTGGTAATCTTCGGCGCTATAACCGGTAGTACTAATAATAGATGTGAGATGAAAAATGACATCAAGAAAAATGAGGTGGAAAGCGCGATGGTCATGAAATCTAAGCCATGCTGCTAAGGAAAAGCTGAAAAGAAAAACAATATAGAAAAAAACAATGACTTGTGAATCAATAAAACGTTTGGAGCGTCCAGGAAGTACTAATTTAACATAAAGCACGAAGGGAAGTGCCGAGAGCAACATAAAAATTGTTGAAATGATCAGGATGGCTGGTTTATCAGAAAAATAGCCAAAAGAGGCGTCGTGGGTTGAAAAACCAGCGGTTGCAATGGTGCTCATTGCATGATTAATGGCGTCAAATAAACTCATGCCTGAAGCAAAATAAGAGAGCATACAAGCCAGTGTTAGTCCAACATAAGCTATGATAATTCCGTTGGCAATCTGGTTGATGCGGGGCAATATTTTTTCAGATTTATCTGATGATTCCATATGAAAAAGTTGCACGCCACCAACACGCAAAGAAGGCAAAAGTAAAAGAGCTAAACCAATAAAGCCAATGCCTCCAGTCCAGCATATGAGAGAGCGCCATAACAAAATACTTCGCGATAAATTGTCAAGACCATTAAGCACTGTGGAGCCTGTGGTTGTAATTCCAGAAACTGATTCAAAGATTGCTCCTGCGAGAGAAATTGGAAGAGGAGAAAGATAAAGGGGAAGGGCACCAACAATGCTGCCTGTTAGCCAAAGACAAACAGTGAGCATAAAACCAAGCCGTGCTGAAAAACGACAGGTTGCCCCCTTGGTTGCTAAAAGTATCAGTGTTGCTAACATGGTGGTTATGGCACAGGAGTAAAGAAAGATTATCCAATGATAGTTGTGGTCGTGTAAATCAACCAACATCGGTAGAAGCATTGCTCCTCCCATGATTAAGGCAAAACGCGCACAGACATTGATAATAAATTGAAAAATGACCGTTTCCTATCTTTTGATTTCTTTTTGTTATGATTTTTCGCTTATTTTAAGAGTTTACGTTTTTGGGTTTATACGATAAAGATCAACCCCTATATTAAGCATGCTTTGGTAAATTGACAATTGAACCTTTTTATTAAATTTGAAAAGAGGTACATATACACCATAATTTAGGTTGTTGAGAAATATTTTTTAAAGTCTGCATTTTGTTATAATTTATAGAATAGTTTAAGTAAGAAAAAGAAGGGGACTTTATGCTAGAATCGCGTATTCGCCTGCTTATTATTGGCTCAGGTCCAGCTGGTTATACAGCGGCGATCTATGCGGCAAGAGCAATGCTAAAGCCGGTTGTGATTACTGGCTTGCAACAAGGGGGGCAGTTGACAATTACGACTGATGTTGAAAACTATCCAGGTTTTTCTGATCCAATTCAAGGACCATGGTTAATGGAACAAATGGCAAAACAAGCTGAAAATATGGGGACAAGAATTATCTATGATACTATTACAAAAGTTGATTTATTGAAGTATCCTTTTGTTTTATATGGAGATTCTGGAACACAATATTGTTGTGATGCTCTTATTATTGCAACAGGAGCACAGGCACGTTGGCTTGGATTGGAAAGTGAAAAAACCTTTATGGGAGGAGGTGTTTCTGCTTGTGCTACATGTGATGGCTTTTTTTATCGTGGGAAGGATGTCATTGTGGTGGGAGGAGGAAATACAGCTGTTGAAGAGGCTCTTTATTTATCGCATTTGGCCAGGAGTGTCAGCGTAGTTCATCGACGCGATTATTTTCGGGCAGAGAAAATTTTGCAAGATAGATTGTTTGCTCATGATAATGTGCGTATTTTTTGGGACCATGTGGTAGAAGAAATTGTTGGTTTGCCAGCACAAGATTCAAGAGGAGCTGTTGTAACAGGCGCGCGTCTTAAAAATACTAAAACTGGTCAAGAAATTAAGGTGAATGCGGAGGGGATATTTATTGCTATTGGGCATGACCCAGCGGTTTCTTTGTTTGCAGGGCAATTGAAACAAAAACGAGGTGGTTATTTGTGGACAAAACCAGATTCAACGGCAACAAGTGTTGCTGGTGTTTTTGCTGCAGGCGATGTAACCGATGAGACATTTCGTCAAGCTATAACCGCAGCGGGAAGGGGATGTATGGCCGCATTGGAAGCAGAACATTTTTTAGAGCTGCAAGTGTAAAGTTTATCGAAAAAGTAAAAAAGTCAGAGGTGAAATTGTGTCATCGCCGTTAGATTGGGATAAATTAAGGGTTTTTCATGCTGCGGCAGAAGCAGGGTCTTTTACGCATGCAGCACAAAAGCTTCATTTATCCCAATCAGCAATTTCACGACAAGTTTCAGCTTTAGAACAAGAAGTTGGTGTCTCTCTCTTTCAGCGTCATGCGCGTGGTTTGGTTTTAACAGAGCAGGGTGAAACTCTTTATCGTACAACGCATGATGTTTTAATGAAGCTCGAAAATGTGCGTTCGCAATTAAGTGAAAGTTGTAAAAAACCAACAGGGCATTTGCGTATTACATCAACTTTCGGAATGGGAGCTGGGTGGATTGCAGAGCGTATGCCAGAATTTTTAAGTCTTTATCCTGATATGCAGATTCAGCTTTTGCTTTCTGATGAAGAACTTGATTTGACAATGTGTCGTGCAGATTGTGCTGTACGCCTTCATCAACCTCAACAGCCTGACCTTATACAAAGAAAACTCTTTACAATTCATATGCATGTTTATGCTTCGGAAAACTATATTGCAAATTATGGAAAACCAGAAAAATTGTCTGAACTTGATGCCCACCGTATTATTTCATTTGGTAAACCTGTTCCGCATTATTTGTCTGGTTTAAATTGGTTGGAAAAAGCTGGTAGAAATGATGGTTTCCTTCGTACTCCAGTGTTGCAAATCAATAATATTATTTCAATTAAGAATGCGCTTATGCGTGATCTTGGTATTGCTGTACTGCCTGATTATATTGTGAATAATGATGAACGCCTTGTGCGCCTTTTTCCTGATATGGTTGATATTCCTTCTTTTGATACCTTTTTTTGTTATCCTTATGCTTTAAAGAATTTGGCAAAGCTAAATGCTTTTCGAGATTATATTTTTTTAAAAGCACGCCAATGGTCTTTTTAGTAAAAGGACATTGAAGAGCTATGTGTTTACTGCATAGCAGATACGCATAAGTCTTTATTGTGCTTTTTCTTATAAAATGAGATAGAAAATTATCTCTTGATTATGCTGCCTCCCATTGCGTTTTCTTGAGTGTTCCCTTACGAAGATCTGTCAGATTTATTTTGTCTCTGAGGATTTTCCAAATTTGCCGGGCATTCGTCCGGCTTTTTTTTAAGTTTTGTGCATTGTATCTTAAAATACAGATCTTTTAGAAGATGGTAAAAAATTTAAGTTTTTTATGGATGTCTAACAGTTTTTAGCTCCTTTATGTATGACATAAGAAGCCTTGAAGAATATTTATATTACCATAGACCTTTCCAGAATCAAAAAGGGTTATTGGCTATAGAGTTGGATTGGTGATATAACTATAAGATGATAGAGATTTATTCTAAGGAAGTATCACTTTTTCAATTATTGCTATTTTATTGCTGGAATCAGATAGTTAACATTTTTGATTTTGTTCCCAGCATAGAACTTTTTTATTTGTGCGATAATCCAACAATCAAAAATTTTTCAGATAGACGGATTGGCAACAACATTGTACATATAAGCAAATATAGCGTTTTAACGCAGACTATTACAAAAGCGTTGAATACGTACACAAGCCTCTTCAAGTAGTTCTTCTGATGTTGCGTAGGAGATGCGAAAAGCTGGTCCAAGTCCGAAAGCAGATCCATGGACGACTGCAATTGATTCTGTTTCTAAAAGCGCCATAACAAAGTCTTCGTCATTCGCGATAACCTTGCCTTCAGGTGTTTTTTTCCCAATCAGTTCCGCACAGGAAGGATAAACATAGAAGGCACCTTCGGGTGTTGGGCAGTTAATGCCAGGAGCTTGATTTAACATGGAAACAACAAGATCACGGCGTTTTTGGAAAATACTTTTATTTCGAGCAATAAAATCTTGTGGACCATTGAGTGCTTCGACAGCTGCCCATTGAGAGATAGAGCTTGTACCAGATGTTTGTTGTCCTTGAATGGTATCCATAGCTTTAATCAATTCTTTTGGCCCTCCTGCATAACCAATTCTCCACCCTGTCATGGCATAGGCTTTAGAAACACCGTTCATTGTAAGTGTACGGTTGTAAAGTTTTGGCTCTATCTCTGCTGGAGTGAAAAAGGCAAAATTTTCATATGTTAGATGTTCATAGATATCATCGGTAAGGATATAAACATGAGGGTATTTCACTAAAATATCTGTTAGTCTTTTTAATTCGTCACGCGTATAAGCGGCACCTGATGGATTTGAAGGAGAGTTAAAGATAAACCATTTGGTTTTGGCGGTAATGGCAGCTTCTAATTCTTGGGGTTGAAGTTTATAAGAAAACTCAAATTTTGTTTCTACGAAAATAGGTGTGCCATCATTGAGGGTAACCATTTCTGGATAGCTGACCCAATAAGGAGATGGAATGATAACTTCATCTCCTTTATTTAAAGTTGCCATGAACGCATTAAAAAGGATTTGTTTGCCACCGGTACCAACAATAATTTGCTCTGGTTGATAGGTGAGATTGTTTTCTCTTTTAAACTTTGCCGCAATAGCCTGACGCAATTCTGGAATACCAGATATGGGAGTATATTTTGTTTCTCCACGGCGAAGAGCTTTAATGGCAGCATCTTTAATATTGTCGGGTGTGTCGAAATCCGGTTCCCCAGCACTTAACGCAATAACATCACGACCTAATGCTTTCAAATTACGTGCTTTTTGGGAAGCTGCAATTGTTGCAGAAGGTTTTATATGAGAAAGCCGGTCGGCAATAAAAGCCATAATTTCAAATCCTTATATGATATAAATAAATGATTGTTCATTTGAAAGTATTCTATAAGAGATTATGTTCTATGCAATAAGAAATTGTAGAAAAATTGTTAGGTTTTGTATAGTTAAGTAAAATTTAAGTTCAAAATGAAGAGGTGAAAATGCTACATTTGTAGAGATCTGGATATTACTATAGAGAAAATTTACATTAAGAAGCATTTTTACTGCTTTCTCAAACAGTTTTATTCATAGGCTAATTCGTTTGTGTTGTGTAAGGAAATGATTTTGATTGTTGCAATATAAGAGATCTTGAAATGAAAAAAGCTTACGATAGTTAGTTTTTGTGTTCGTGATGATATTAATAAATGTGTTCGTCGAATGCTCCTTCAACACAATCAATAATTCAGATATATTTTAATCGCGCTTCAAAGAATTTCTCTTCTCTTTTGGCTTAAGGTGCTAGGTGTGTACAGAGCTAAAAAGTTTTATTGCAAATCTGTAATCTCTCTTATTCTTTAAGGTTTTACAGAAAAAATAGTGCACAGTGGTTTTAAAAGATTTTAGGAGATCTTTTAAATTGTTGTACTAGAGTAGCAAATTAATGCCGTTTTATAAAAATTCATTCTATCTGCTTAGATAAAAAAACTCGCCTATAGGAGGCGAGTTTTTTTATTGAAAATGTAGCAGAGTTTAAAAAAATTAAAGCGCGGCAAGATTTCCAGCAGCAAATTTTCCAGAACGACGATCTTGAAGAACATCATAAGAGACTTTTTGCCCTTCATTAAGGTTGCTTAAACCAGAACGTTCAACGGCAGAAATATGTACAAACACATCTGCACTTCCATCACTCGGCTGAATAAAACCAAAGCCTTTTGTTGTATTAAACCACTTAACTGTTCCTGTAGACATAGGAAACTCCTTAGAAGATAAATTAATTATGCATTGAAGCCATAAAAGCCCTCAATACGGTTTTAGATCGAAATTAGGTGGGAGAAGTTTCGCCGAGAATGCAGAATGCACAGGAAAGAAAGTCACATAACCGAAAATTCGATAGCATGTAATATAAAAGTTTTTAGGATAAAAAGCAAGCCTCAATTGGTATTTTGTACAAATAAAAGACCTCAGAGGGTGCATGGGGGGATATGTTTTGCACCATAGTAAAAAATTCAAGTGAAATAACTTTGCAGTGAGCGTACTTCAAGGCAGTTATTTTTGAGTGCTTTGATCGCTTTTGTGGCAGCTTGTGCGCCAGCTATTGTTGTATAATAGGGAACCTTCTGCATGAGTGCGGCATGGCGTAATGATTTGGAATCTGATATAGCACTGGGGGTACTGGTTGTATTGAAAATCAATTGAATTTGTCGATTACGGATGGCATCTTCAATGTGAGGATGCCCTTCTAGAACTTTGTTAATTTTTGTCGCTTCAATATTATGTTCGGCAAGAAACTTTTGTGTTCCACTTGTGGCGAGAACAGAAAAGCCAAGTTGTGTTAAAAGTTTTACGGGATTTAAAATATGGTTTTTGTCTTCATCTCTTACAGAAACGAACAAAGTTCCCTCTTTTGGAAGTTCAACACCAGCTCCAAGTTGGGCTTTAGCAAAAGCAAGAGAAAATTCATAATCAAGTCCCATAACTTCACCGGTTGAGCGCATTTCTGGACCAAGAAGTGTATCTACACCTGAAAAACGGGCAAAGGGAAAAACAGCTTCTTTAATAGCTATATGTTGCTTTTTGGGCTGAGAAGGTAAACCACCATAAGCTTGAAGAGATTTTTGGAGTGTTTCTCCTGCCATAATACGTGCGGCTATTTTAGCAATAGGTAGCCCAATTGTTTTGGCAACGAATGGAACAGTACGTGAAGCACGAGGATTAACTTCTAAAACATAAATTGTGTTATCTTTAATAGCATATTGTACATTCATTAATCCACGAACATGAAGTGCTTGGGCTAATGCTTTGGTTTGACGCTCTAATTCAACAACTATTTTATTTGAGAGCGTATGTACTGGTAGGGAACACGCTGAATCTCCCGAATGGATACCGGCTTCTTCAATATGTTCCATGATGCCAACAACGAGTGTTTCTTCTCCATCGCAGAGACAATCAACATCAACTTCAATAGCTTCGGTGAGATAAGTATCAAATAACAATGGATTCTTATTAAGCAATATATTGATTTGTTGTGTTTTGTCGTTAGGATAACGAGCTTTGATATCTTCTGGAATTAATTCTGTCACACTCTCAAGCAAATAATTTTGCAAACTGCGTTCATCGCGGATAATTTGCATGGCACGACCTCCTAAAACATAAGAAGGGCGCACAACCAATGGAAAGCCTAACTCATGAGCGATGTGGCGTGCTTGTTCAATTGAATGGGCAATACCATTTTGGGGCTGAGTTAAGTTGAGTTTGAATAATAATTTTTGAAAACGATCTCTATCTTCGGCTAAATCAATGGCGTCAGGTGAAGTGCCTAAGATGGGGATATGATGTTTTTCTAGTGCACTTGCCAATTTTAGTGGTGTTTGTCCACCAAATTGGACGATCACGCCAACTAATTCGCCTTTTTTCTGTTCTGTTTTTAAAATAGCAATAACATCTTCTGTTGTTAAAGGTTCAAAATAAAGACGATCAGAGGTATCGTAATCTGTCGAGACGGTTTCAGGATTACAATTAATCATGATAGCTTCAAATCCTGCATCACGAAGTGCAAAAGCAGCGTGGCAGCAACAATAATCAAATTCAATACCTTGCCCAATACGATTGGGGCCACCGCCTAAAATAGCAATTTTTTTGCGCTCAGAAACTTGTGCTTCCGAGTGTTCTACACCTGCAAAGGGAACTTCATATGTCGAATACATGTAGGCTGTAGGTGAAAAAAATTCAGCTGCACAAGTGTCAATTCGTTTGAAAACGTGTTGGACATTAAGCGATTTGCGCAATGTGGCAATATCATCGATTTCTTGTCCTGTTAGGGTAGCTAAACGTGCATCCGAAAAGCCCATCGCTTTTAACATGCGTAAATTATCTGAGTCTTGGGGCAATCCATAGGTGCGGATGCGCTGTTCCATCTCAATAATGGAAGCTATTTGTCCTAAAAACCATGGATCAATTTTGCTAATTTGGTGAATTTCATTTAAAGGTAAGCCAGAACGCATTGCTTGGGCAATGTAGCGCAAACGATCAGGGCTTGGTATTGCAATGGCGGAGCGTATAGAACTTTTTTCATCACCTTCTGCATGTTCAGGAATAGCAATTTCATCAAGACCGGTAAGCCCCGTTTCAAGTCCACGGAGGGCTTTTTGCAACGATTCCTGAAAAGTGCGTCCTATTGCCATAACTTCTCCTACAGATTTCATCGCAGTTGTTAAAACGGATGATGAACCAGGAAATTTTTCAAAGGCAAAACGAGGAATTTTGGTAACGATATAGTCAATAGAAGGCTCAAATGATGCTGGTGTTGCTCCGCCCGTGATATCATTTTTTAATTCATCAAGCGTGTAACCAACTGCTAGTTTCGCTGCTATCTTGGCAATTGGAAATCCTGTTGCTTTTGAGGCAAGTGCTGAAGAACGTGAAACACGCGGATTCATTTCAATAACAATAAGGCGGCCATTTTCAGGATTAACAGCAAATTGTACATTGGAGCCACCCGTTTCAACACCAATTTCGCGCAGAACAGCAAGGGAAGCATTGCGCATAGATTGGTACTCTTTATCTGTTAAGGTGAGAGCAGGAGCTACGGTGATCGAATCACCGGTATGAATGCCCATAGGGTCAAGGTTTTCAATGGAACAAACAATAATACAGTTGTCGTTTTTATCGCGCACAACTTCCATTTCATATTCTTTCCATCCCAAAACACTTTCTTCAATTAAAACTTCTGTTGTTGGCGAAGCTTCAAGTCCTCGTTCAATGATTTCATAGAATTCAGAGCGATTATAAGCGATACCACCGCCTGTACCACCAAGGGTGAAAGAAGGACGAATAATTGCTGGAAGACCAATGGTATCAAGAGCCTGAACGGCTTTTGCCGTTGCATGAGCAATATAATGTTGTTTACGATCGCTTTCTGTTTGTCGCCAATCACGCTCAAGTTTTTCTAGTGCTTGATCAAGCGCATCACCAGAAAGTTTTGCTTTAAGTTCATCGCGTGTTTTTGCATGCAGTCGACGATTTTCTTCTTTAAGTTCTGTAGCATTGGCTAACATAGAACGCGGGGTTTCTAAACCGATGTTTGCCATCGCTTTGCGGAATAAAGCACGATCTTCAGCTTTATCAATTGCATTGGCGTTTGCTCCTATCATTTCAACACGATAGCGGTCTAAGACACCCATACGCTTTAATGATAAAGCAGTATTAAGGGCTGTTTGTCCGCCCATAGTTGGCAAAAGGGCATCGGGACGCTCACGAGCGATAATTTGTGCAACAATTTCAGGCGTAATAGGCTCAATATAAGTCGCATCAGCTAAATCTGGATCTGTCATAATAGTGGCAGGATTAGAGTTTACTAAAATAATGCGATAGCCTTCTTCTTTTAGTGCTTTACAAGCTTGTGTGCCTGAATAGTCAAATTCACATGCCTGACCAATAACAATAGGTCCTGCTCCAATGATAAGAATAGATTTTATATCTGTACGTTTTGGCATGGTTTTTTCCTACGACAAGCATCCTTACGCGACTGCGGCAGACAGAATTAAATTTTAAGATTAAAATAGTTTTATAGGTTAACTGACAGAGAAAGTAAGCACTAAAATGCCTTTTCCCTGTTTTTTTTCATCAAGTTGAAGATAAATATATTCTTCTTAGTGAAGCAATTTTATCTGAATATAAGAGCATTAATTTTGATAAAAACGATAATATACAGTAGTTATATAAATTATAATATATTTGATAGTATGGAGGATATTTTTGTTTACTCTATAGATTATTGGAGAACTCTTAAAACAATAATTCCTGGTATTTTTGTAGCATAATCCATAAAAGGGGAGTCTATGACTTTTTCATTTTCTTTTCGTGAGGAAGCATTACGTAATACAGGACCGTGATCTGTCATGATAAAGAAACCTACATGAGACACATCTAATCCAGGAAAGTTGCTATAGATACCAATGAAGTCACCAGTTTTTAAATGTTTTATAAGTTCTTCATTAATAAAGCGACTTGGAATATAGCTTATAGTGCGTTTAACAACCGGCAATCCAGGAAGATAGTTTCCACCATTTGCTTTTTTATTGAGATATTTTTCAGTACTTATTATATGTGTGCTTATCTGTGTGGTGATGTCAGTGGCGAGTTTATATTTTCTATAAGCCCAGTCTGTAAAAAAATGTTTTCGATTTAAAAAACTCACATGACCGTTAATATAACGCGTTCGTATAATGTTCTTAATGAATTCTGTTTGTGATGTTGATTTTCGTAATGCTTCAACATACTCTAAATAGGTGAAGCAATCTAAGCTTCTAAAGTTAATAATCAGTTTTTCTGCTGTATTTTCTGAGCCATGTAGCATGTTTGCTTGGTAAGGTGTTTCTAAAAAAGCTTCAGAAAGTAAACCAATCATTTTTCCTTTCTCATAATGAGGCGCTTTTGAGCGTTTTTTTAGGAGATCATTCAGTTTATGTAAAGTATACGGGTCTAGGTTTACTTTAGTTGTTTGTTGTATTGCTCCTTTGTTTTTTAGAGTATCTTTGTTTATATCAGAAGCTCGAATATCCCATTTTGTAACTAAGGTTAAGATTAAAATTAAGAAGAATATTTTGGATATTTTATACAGCACTTTTTAAATGAGCAGTTTATCCGCTCCCCCTTATGGACAGTGGTCTTTTTCATGTTGAATGTTTTGTTGTTGTGTCCATGATAAACATATCCTATATCATAACATAATTTGATATAGTTCTTAAGATTATACAAATTATATATGATATGAATATTTTCTAGTCTTGTAGAATAAAACTCTTTTTTTCATAACATTTCTATTTTTTTGAAATGGTAGACTTATTTAACATCGCATTCTCTAATCTTATAGTAGCTACGGATAAGGAAATCAGTGCTAAGAGATTACTTTACAAGGTTGCAATGATTGTACATGATCGCTTATTTTTTTAAGCTGTGTTCTTTAAAAGTGGTAACATTGGAAGGAGCTGCATCATAATATTTCTAAATTCTGAGGTGCTCCCTTTGTTATTGAGGATTTTGTTTATAATTGATGTGCATAATGCAAAAAATAATTTTTATGCCGTTACATTAAAAAATTTGGAAGAAATTTAGTAAAAGATGATTTTCTAGTTTCTTCTTAAGCTATTTTTAGATTTTAGCTTTATGATTATTTTCTGTGAAAACAATTTATGATATGCAATAGCTTTGAAATAGGAGAGATCTAGGGGATAACGGAGAAACAGTGTGGATGCTATGCAAAGTCACAGGTTGAATCCGAAGTTTGTTCAACGTGGGCTGCTTCTTATTTTCCTTATTTTGTTGTTGGATATTATTGCTATCGCAATCGTTAATCCTGTTTTGCCCGAATATTTTGCACAGTTGACCGGAAAAAACATAGGTGCATCGTCTGTAGCAAGAGGAAGATTATTTGTAGCTTATTCGGTAATGCAATTTTTGTTTGCTCCTCTTATTGGTAATCTTTCTGATCGCTATGGTCGCCGTCCTATTTTGCTTATTTCTATTATGTGTTTTGCTTTTGATAATTTCATATGTGCGATAGCGTGGAACTATTCTATGTTATTTATCGGGCGCCTTTTATCAGGAATGAGTGGTGTTAGTTTTGAAACTTGTACGGCTTATCTTGCTGATATGTCTGATGATAAAACACGTACACGGAATTTTAGTTTGTTGGGAATTGCTTCTGGATTGGGATTTATTTTAGGTTCATTACTCGGCGGTTTTTTAGGTCAATTTGGTCCTCGTGTTCCGTTTTATTTTGCTGTTGGCTTTTCAGTTGTTAATTTTATTTTTGCATGGATTATGCTCCCAGAAACGCTTCCTATCTGGAATCGGCGCTCTTTTGATATTAAGCGTGCCAATCCTTTAGGGGCACTTTTGCAACTGAGACAATACCCAATGGTTTTTTGGATGTTGTTAGTCTTTTTTCTTTATTGGTTTGCGGAATCGGTATGGTTAAGTATTTGGCCTTTCATTGCTAAAGAACGTTATAATTGGAGCTCTTTTTCTATTGGGATGTCTTATAGCGTTTTTGGTATAGGTCAGATTATAGTGGTTTCTTTTATTTTGCCTTATTTTTCTAAGAGATGGAGCAATTGGCGTATTGTCATGCTGGGATTTCTTTTTGCATCGGTTGCTATGCTTGGCTATACATTTGCAATGCAAGGGTGGATGGTTTACGTAGTTTTTGCATGTACGATGTTTGAATATCTTATTCATGCACCTATGCGTGCTATCGCTTCAGAACAGGTGCCGGAAAATGTACAAGGGGAACTACAGGGTGCAATGATTTCTGTTGTTTCATTGAGTTTGATATTTGGCTCAATTTTTTATATGTTTCTCTTCGAGTGGTTTACACATGCGGATACAGTATTTTATTTTTCTGGAGCCCCTTTTGTAGGCGGTTTGTGTGTGCTTGTCATTGCTATGATTGTTTTTGCCTTACGGATACGTTAAGCTTTTGAAATTCTAGCTGATAGAGATATTTTGCTAAGATAATGCACGAGGTAAACAAACTTTATAAATCTTTAGCAGTTTCTTCTTTTTTTGTATTTCAACAAAATATTTTATAAAGAAAAAGGATATTGCTATTTTTTATAGCAGAAATCTGGCTTTTTGCGTAAGCAGCAGGAGAATATATTTTGAGGAAAAAGTCTGTTTTAATTAAGCTATTTTTTTATAGTCCATAATAAGATCGCAGAAATGGCGAAAGAGATAGTAACTATCTTGAGGACCTGGGGAAGCTTCAGGGTGATATTGAACAGAAAAAATTGGTTTTCCAATGATTCGAATCCCACAATTTGAACCATCAAAAAGGGAAATATGTGTTTCTTGAACATGTGGAGGTAAAGATTTTGCGTCTACGGCAAAACCATGATTCATTGAAACAATTTCAACTTTTCCAGTATTAAGATCTTTAACTGGATGATTGGCACCATGATGCCCTTGGTGCATTTTGATAGTTTTTGCGCCAACTGTGAGAGCAAGAAGTTGATGACCAAGACATATACCAAAAAGTGGTAAATTACGGTCAATTAATGCCTTAATCGTTGGAAGAGCATACTGCGCTGTAGCAGATGGATCACCTGGTCCATTGGAGAGAAAAATACCATCAGGTTTCAACGCGAGAATTTCTTCTGCATTTGTGTAGGCGGGCACAATAGTAATGCGTGCATTTTGTGTTGCCATAAGACGAAGAATATTGCGCTTAATACCATAATCAATTGCAATGATATGAAGATTTTGGACAGTATTTGTACTATATCCTTTATTCCATATCCATGGCTTTTCATCCCATTGCCTTGACGATTTAGAGCTAACTTCTTTTGTCAGGTCGAGATTAACAAGACCAGACCATTTTTGTGCACGTTTTCTCAAAGAAGGGATATCGAAATTGCCTTGTGGGTTATGGGCAATGACAGCATTTTGTGTACCCTTTTCACGAATAAGAATGGTAAGGGCGCGTGTATCAATACCATAAAGTGCAATAATTTTACGTGCTTTGAGCCATTTATCAAAATTTTCATTGGCACGGTAGTTAGAGGGGCGGCTAATATCTGCCTTAAAAATGGCTCCCACTGCACCATGACAGTTAAGGGGGGTGAGATCCTCAATATCCTCGCCATTGGTACCTACATTTCCTATATGAGGAAATGTAAAATTAATGATTTGTTGGGTATATGATGGATCTGTGAGGATTTCTTCATAACCTGTTATAGCAGTATTGAAGCATATTTCTGCTTCAGCAATACCCGTTGCACCTGCTCCTTTTCCTTCGATAACTGTTCCATCAGCTAATACTAAAAGAGCTGTAGGTTTGTTTACAATCCAAGAATCAAGAGATGGGATAGTTTGTGTCATAGTACGCATCCACAATTTATTCTCTAAACAGTATAAAGCAAAATCATGATAGATGTTGCGTATGTTGTTTTTACAATGCTTTGCTTAAGGCAGAGAGTATAGGTATATTGTGTGAACAGGTAAAGTCCTGTTTTAAGATTTTCTAAGATATATGAAGGTTGCTGAGATACCACTTTTCCGTTTGAATAAAATTAGTTCAACTTATATTATGTCACCAGATTTCAGATTAATGGGGCATCCACAATATTTTGGAGGCACAGGATAGTGCGGACCTTATGTATGTTGTGATGAAAGATTATGATGCTTTTCATCCTGATAAAAGCAATTGAAAAGTTGATAACCATGCCGATAGAGGTCTTTTTTATTAAAAGATTTCAATAGTATTTAGGCATCAAGGCATGTTGATAAAGAATCTTGTCGCGTAAAAATTGGTAGAGAAAAACGAATGGAAACCATACGCGTATTCTTCCTTTATTTGTTTGATGCAAGAAAAATTACAGAAGTGATTTGTAAATTTTGCAATAAACAATGGTTGGAAAATTGTGTGATATCGGTAGAGTTATGGCGTGATTTAAGGAATGTTTTAGCGTAAAATTAAGTTTATGTTTTTTTATTAATGGGAAAACAAAGTCGCTTTTGGAGATGTGTGAGAACAGTTTTTTTATTAAGAAATGCTATATTTAAAAGGGGAATGATTATTTAAATAGAGGATTATTTTTATATGATGCACATCTTCAAAGTTGAGCAAGTATAAGTCTTTATTTGTAATATGCTCTTTAAAAAGGTAGAAAACGTATTTCTCTTGCTTTTTAATCTGATAAAGTTATTAAAAACCAATAAGTTGAGTATAGTAAATAGAGTGTAGATCCTCCATTTATGCAGGATTTTTGGTATAAAGTGGTGAAGCTGTTAAAAACAGTTCGGTTAATAACAATGGTTTGTTTGTTAAGCGCAAACGAGAACGGCGTGCCCATAGTGCTCCTTGTTGGCCGATGTGAATGTAATCGCGGGTTAATTTGCCACTGTTAAATAAGTAATGTCCCAATGGGGTTGTGCCCAAATGCATCAGTGCTTGGTTTTGTTCGAGAAGAGTTTCCTGTGGGATTACAGTGCGTCCAAGAAGCCAAGGTTGCTTATCTCCCGTCAGGATGACTTCTCGCAACCAGTAACGTGAACTTTCAGGAAGATGCTCTGCTTCATCTTGCAATTTATCCCGCGTAATAAAGCATTCACGTTGCGGTTCAACATTTATATGCGTACAGTGTTTTTTGAAACGGAGAGTTATCGAGCCTGATTCCATGAGCCAATCACAGACGTTTTCTGGTATAAGAGGGGCTTGCTCAGAGAACCATTTTAGAGGAGGTATGATGGAATCTCTGAGATTAGACATTATTTCACTCCATATCTAAAACTGTATTTTGTATACTATGTTAGGCGATAAAAACAAATATTTTTCATTATAATAACGAAATATCAAGGCAGCAAGTTTTCAAACGGGAAGATGTTAGCGGGAAAACGGAATGGGGATTATTTAAAAAGCTATTATGAGAGCATGTTATGGATAAAATTTAATATCTTTCATTCATAAAATTACGAAGTTTAATAAATTTAAAGTAAAAAAATATTATGTTTGTGAAATTTTTTGTTTTTATGAATATTATTTTAGAAAAAACTCTTGTTATTATTTACAAAATTCAAGATATTTATTTAATCTTTCTGGTAAGGTGATTTTGTTGATAAAGTATTTTGGGCTTTTAGCTTTAAGCGATAGAGTTTTGCAACATTATTATTTATATTATTACATGTAGATGAGTAAGATTTAAGATTGATGTGTTTTACTAAACAGAATTGTGTTGGTAAGATGCTAGAGCAATGAGTTGTTAAAAACTGTAGAATTTTAGATATGAATTGTAAAGAAGTCATGCCAATATTACACGAGAATAATGCAGTTTTTTCTAGTGCTATAAATAGGCTGCAACATATTGGGCAGCTATGACGCGTTGAGTTCTTCTGCTTCTTGTTCAGTGACATCATGATGGTGATGCCAAAAGCTTATAATTTAAGCATCTAACCATCATTCCCTCCTCGCTGTGACTTTTAAAGTTATTGCGGCAATATTTCATTGTTCCATTTAGCTTCAAGAAGTACTACGCGCTTTATAAGCGAATTTTTTGTCCTATCCATATAAGAACGCAGGCACCTATAAAACCTGAAACAAGATAGCCAAACCAACCAACAAAACTTACACCGAAAAGGCTAAAAAGAAAACTGGCTAATGTGGCCCCAATAATTCCCAAAATAATGTTTAAAAAAAGTCCCGTTTGTTTTTTCATAAGATATTGTGCAGCCCATCCTGCAAGGCCACCGATAATAATAGCTGCAATCCAGCCAATATTTGCATCTTCCATTTTACTCTCCTTTGCCACTGCTAGCTTTAACTAGGGTAAGCTTTGTAAAGGTCAAGATTAACTTTTTACTCGAGGAGAGGACATTACTGGTGAAAACTTTACTATACTTTATCTTTTGCTTTTTTTCAGTTCACGCGAATATATCATGTTTACAATATAAGTAATAAATACATATAATTTTATATATAGTACTAAAAATTATTGCATTTAGTATTTATTTTATGTAAAATTAATACTTATAAAATTATTTTTGGTAAATTAAAATTGTATTTATTAATGTATTTTTTAGAAATTTCTTTTACTATGTTTATAATGATAAATTAATATAATTTAATAAACAAAAAATGAAAAAAATATTTCTGTTTTATACTTTACAGAATATTGTATCGGCTGAGTCTATCAAAATATCCATATCATCATGACAATTCTATAGATATGTGTCTTTTTTACAAGAGCTTTGATTTAGCTAAAACATTTGAATGTTTACGATTTAATAGTCAATGTTTTTTTCTTATTGTTCAAATATTTCAAAGTTTAGGATTTTATTGTTTGTTTTGCAGTGGGATTGCGGAGGCGTGAACTTTGGAGAAGTCCTTGCTCTTCTAAAATTGGATAGATCATTGAGGTTAAAAGGGAGTTTATTTGTTTGAGATCGCGTACTGTATCGAGGTGGAGGCTGGATGACTCTATATTTTTGAGATCACTGTCACGAAGACGTTTAAAATGCTTTAAACTCATCTCTTTTTCTAAATTTCGTAGTTGATCTTTTTTCTGCACCAGTAAATGCGCAGTGTGTGTATCACGCGAGACAAGAACATTAAATGCAATATGTGCATTGGCAAGAACAATGGAGTGAAAACGAAGAAGGTCGTTCCATCCATCGCGGCTAAATTGTAGAGCTTTTTGTTGTTTCTTTTTAACCAGCATAAGCATATTATGAATAATGATATCTCCTGCTTGATCTAATTTTATACAAGCACCTAAAAGTTCCTGTGTTTGAAGGGCTTCTTCATCCGACAACTTTTGTCCAGCTAATCGTGCGAGATAAAGTTTAATTGCGATATGTTTTTTGTCCAATATCGTGTTTAATTGATTGAGTTCACGAATGATATCGGGATCAGGGTTTTCATAAAGTCCCATAATTTTTTCGAGCATGATATCGACAAGATCACAGATATGGATCACTTCACGCATGACATTAGAGAGTGCTAAAGTTGGACGTTCAAGAACACTATCATCAAGAGCTGTTTGATCAGATAAATTAAGCGTTTTATCGGTTTGCGCTTTTTTTGTACTTACATAAACAATTTTCGTGGTCAGTTTTAAAACCCATTTCGAGAGTGGAATTCCAGCAAAGAGAATAAAAATATTGAAGATAATATGGGCGTTGATCACTTGAGCGGAGGGGGTATTGCCAAGCCATGTGATTGGTGGTTGAAAGGAGAGAAATAAAATAAAAACAAGAATTGAACCAGCTCCACGCATGAGCAAATTCCCTAAGGGAACAAGACGGGTATTAGGAGAGGCGCCGCGTGTTAAAAGTGGCGCTATAAGAGAAGAGCCAAAATTCACACCAAGGACCATAATAACACAAAGTTGTGCATGGATAAGATCATAATTAGCAAAATTGACTAGTAAAATGATTCCTGCAATGGATGAGTGCAAGAGATAAGTCAACGCAGCTGCCAATAAAAAAGTGGAAACAGGATCAGTTGAAAGATAACGGATAATGCTGGGTAAAATTGTACTCTCACGTAAAGGTTCTGTGGCTGTGCTTATCATTTGCAAAGATAAAATTAAAAGGCCAATGCCAATAATAATACGCCCTATTTGACGCCAATCACGTTTTTCCGTTGTCATAAAGATACAAGTGCCGATAAAAAGACATAGAGGTACAACGATTGTAAGATCATAGGAGAGAATTTTGACAACTAATGCTGATCCTAATTCTCCTCCACGTACAGCCATAAGTCCTGCTAATCCAGAGACAAAACCAGATTCAACAAAAGAACCAACAAGCAGTGTTATTGCTGTAGAGCTTTGTAAAATCATTGCGGCAAAAAGTCCGAAACTTACAGCAAATAATGGTTTAGAAATGACGTGGCGCATTTTGTATTTAAGCTTGTCACCATAGGCGCGTTCAACACCTGTGCGTACCATGCGTGTAGCCCAAAGAAGTAGAGCAATAGCACCTGCAAGATGAAGGAGTATCAATGAACCATTCATGATACTTTTTTCTTTCTTTGTTGTTATAAATATGGTTAATCTAAAAAATCGGTAAATTGTGTTTTATCGTTTTACTTTTCTTTCAATTCTAATATATGACGAAAATCATAGCCACTTGGATTTTGAAAAATCTTTAGACCAAAGCTAGGAAGAATGGAGTAAAGGTGATCAAAAATATCCGCTTGAATTTGTTCATATTCCAGCCAAACGGTTGTATTAGTAAAGCAATAGATTTCTAAGGGTAAACCATTTGGTGTAGGAGGTAATTGTCGTGCCATCAGTGTCATGTTTTGTTCGATATTGAGATGCTTTCTAAGATAAGCAAAAACATAAGCACGAAAAGTTCCAATATTGGTTAAACGGCGGGTATTGGCTAATACATCGTGGTTTTTATCTAATTGTGTGTTCCATTCATTGATTTCTGGTATTTTTTGGGTAAAATAATTTTCTAACAAGTTAAATCGGGAAAGATGTTTTTGTTCTTCTTCAGTGTGAAAACGGATACTTGATTGGTCAATGAAGAGAGAGCGTTTAATGCGTCGTCCACCAGCTTCTTCCATACCACGCCAATTTTTAAAAGGATCCGTTACCAATTTACGGATGGGCACAGTTGTGATTGTTTTATCGAAATTTTGTACTTTAACAGTATGAAGTGCGATTTCAGTAACATCACCATCGACATCAAGACTGGGGATTTCAATCCAATCGCCAACACGAACCATATCGGTAGATGAAATTTGGATACCTGCGATGAGGGAAAGCAATGTATCTTGAAAGATCAACATGAGAACAGCGGCCATTGCGCCAAGGCTAGATAAGAGAATAAGAGGAGAGCGATCAATTAAGGTGGCAATCATTAAAATTGTAGCTACTGTAAAAAGCGCAATTTTAGCGATTTGAATATAACCTTTTATTGGTTTTAATCGTGCTGTTGGTCGTTGTTCATAAAGAATATTAATAATATTTAGAAAAGAAGAAATGACTAAAACAACCATAAAAATAATGAAGGCATTTGCAACATTACCTATAATAGTGTTGAGTGTGTCAGGAAGTGTTGGGATAAAATTAATACCAACTGAGAGTGTGAAGGCTGCAACAATATTCGCTATGTAATGAATAGTGTTTTCAATATCAACTGTTGTTTCTTTAGGCAGAAAAGAAGAAAGCTGTTTTGCTCCATGATAAAACAAGTTTCGTGCTAAAAAATTGACTAAAAACGCAATGATAATAAGGCTGATGAGCCAAGCAATAGATTCTAGCAGCGGATATTGAACAAAAAATTTGATCACTTTTTCATTCTCCATTTCTGAAAAATTGCGGTTAGGATTTTAATTTTTTAAACCGCTTGAAGAGGAAGTCTTGGAATTATGCTCTAAAGTCGTTAAATATGCAAAAGAGAATTTTAAACCTCTGTGAGAGATAATGCGTTTTCCGCCTGATTTCCTTGATGAGCTTCGCACTAGATTGCCAATTTCAACAGTTATTGGACAAAGGGTGGTGTTTGATCCTCAAAAAAGCAAGCCTTCACGAGGAGATTTTTGGTGCTGTTGTCCATTTCATGGGGAAAAAACGCCAAGTTTTCATTGTGATGATCGTAAAGGTCGTTACTATTGTTTTGGTTGTGGGGTGAGTGGAGATATTTTTACTTTTCTTTGTGAGCTTGATGGGTTGCACTTTTCAGAAAGTGTGGAGCGTTTGGCTGATTTTGCAGGGATAAAATTACCTCTTTTTGATCCACAAAGTCATAAACGTCAAATGGAAAAAGCTGATCTTTATGATATTATGAGAACAGCTACCGATTTTTTTCAACAGAGCTTACATGACAAAGAAGGTATGCAGGTGCGTCGTTATCTTGATGCACGTGGTGTAACGCCAAAACTCATAGAACGCTTTCGGATTGGTTTTGCCCCTATGAGGCGTACAGCTTTAAAAGAAGCTTTAGGCGCGCGTGGTATTTCAATAAAACAAATGGAAGATTGTGGCCTTCTTAAGTGGAGTGAAGATAATACGATTTCTTATGATCGATTTAGAAATCGTATTATGTTTCCTATTGAAGATTTACGCGGCCGTGTAGTGGCTTTTGGAGGGCGTGCATTAGAAAAAGATACGCCAGCAAAATATCTCAATAGCCCAGAAACAATGCTGTTTCATAAAGGAAATATGCTTTACAATGCAGCTTCTGCTCGTAAAAATAGTCGCTCTGTTGGTGATGAAAAAGTTCGCTCTCTTCTTGTCGTTGAAGGATATATGGATGTGATTGCACTGACTAAGGCTGGTTTTGAGGGTGCAGTAGCTCCTTTGGGCACAGCATTAACGGAAGCGCAAATTAGGCTTTTATGGCAGATGGATTCTGATCCCATTTTGTGTTTTGATGGAGATGAGGCTGGTTTAAAAGCTGCTTTTCGTGCTGCTGATCGCGTGTTATCTCTTTTAAAGGCGGGGGTGTCTGTACGCTTTGTTTTGTTGCCACAAGGTAAGGATCCCGATGAAATCATTTCTGCCGGTGGGGCACAACTTTTTTCTACTTTTTTGCAAAAGGCAATTCCGTTGATTGAACTTTTGTGGTGGCGTTCTACTTATGGAAAAAATTTTGAAACTCCAGAGGCACGGGCAGCTCTAGAAAAACAACTGAAACAGCAAATTTTTACGATTAAGGATGAAGATATACGTCGTTATTATTTACAGGATATAAAAAAACGGCTTTTTGATTTTTTTGGTTCCTTTTTTTCGAAAAAAATATCCCCAGGACGTTATCATCAGACTTTTCAAAATAGGATATTCAAAAATCAGTCTTTTTCTGCTTTGGCAAATTCCGATATAGTGCGCAATTCTTCACAATCTATTCCTTTGCGTGAGGTCGTTATTTTATTGGTTTTGGCTTATTATCCTGAGTTATGGTATGAAAATTTTGAGGTTTTGGCTGAGTTGGAATTACAAAACACACAATTGGTATGTTTTCATCAATCCATGTTGGAAATTCTTGGCCATCAGCAGCTACATGATAAAGAGACAATGGTTGCACTCTTAGAAGAAAAAGGACAAAAAGCTTTGTTAGAGCGTATGAAGCATCTTGTACAAAATATTGGTATGCGTACTATCTTTGTTGGAGCACCCATTGAAGATGCTCGTGCTATATTAAAACAGGCTATCTACTTGCATCTTCAGGAATACCACCTACATAAGAGGCTACAAGATATTGAAGAGCAACTCGTAGAAAATCCTAAGAGTGAAGTTTTTGCTCTGCTGCGTGAGATAAAAAGTGAGATAGAGCAAATGCAAGCAACAGAAGCATTAATTGAAGGATTTGGAAGTTGGTTGGATGAAAAAATAGATGGGAATAAACAAGATACGATAAAATGATTCGCTTTTTTGATGCGAATCAGTCACCTAAGGCTTAGTATGAAGAAGTTGTGTAGAATGGCATTTTTATAAAGAATGACGACTAAATTTTAGGAAAAGCGGGAAATTGGTTCTTACTATAGGGTATAGAGATTATCTCAGAAAGGCTGAGAGGTGTCGGGGAAACTTCTAGAGTTTTCCCGTGTTTTTGTGTGAATGAAGGGTGTATACAAAATGTAGTCTTTCAAATAGTAATCTCTCTGAGAAGAAGTATATTATAAGGAATTGTTAGTACGTTTAAGTGAGAGCGCAAAAAGCTGATCACATGAGAGCTGTGGAGTGATCAAGTGGAGTTACGGTATGGCAACAAAGGTTAAACAGAAAGATAATGTGGAAATAACAAGCCAAGCGAGTTTGGATAGTCCTCTTCTTGATTTTTCTGATGATGCCATCAAGAAAATGGTTAAACTTGCCAAAAAAAATGGCTATGTGACGATGGATGAACTGAATGCGGTCCTTCCTTCTAATGAGGTTACATCCGAACAAATTGAAGATATCTTGGCGATGTTCTCTGAAATGGGCATTAATGTCGTGGATGATGAAGATGAAGTTGATTCTGAGCAGTATGATGAAGAAGTGACGGTGGAGGGGGGCGATTTAGTAGAGGCTTCTAGTCATGCAATTGCCACGACAACAAATAAGCGTGAGCTAACAGATCGTACTGATGATCCAGTGCGTATGTATTTACGTGAAATGGGAGCTGTTGAGCTGCTTTCGCGGGAAGGTGAAATTGCCATTGCTAAGCGTATTGAGGCAGGGCGTGAAACAATGATTGCAGGACTTTGTGAGAGTCCTTTGACTTTTCAGGCTCTTATTATCTGGCGTGAGGAATTAAAAGAGCAGCGGATTCTTCTTCGTGAAATTATTGATCTTGAAATGACCTACGCTGGTCCAGAAGCGAAGCAAGCTCCACTTGTTGAACGAAGCGAAGTTGATAAAATCAAAGAGGATAAAATAGCTGCTACTACGCGTAATCTCGAGGGAATCCCCGGTGATAGAGGAGGTATTGAAGATGATGAAGAAGACGAAGATGATGTTAACTTATCTCTTGCTGCAATGGAGAATGAACTCTGCCCTCAAGTCATGGAAACATTGGATTTTATTGCACAAACCTATGTAAAATTGCGAAAACTGCAAGATCAGCATGTTGAGAGCAGTTTAGCAGAACGGAAAGAGGGAGCTCTTTCATCTTCTCAGAAGAAAAAATACATCCAATTAAAGGGTGAGTTGATTCAAGCAGTAAAATCTCTCTCTTTGAATCAAAACCGTATCGAATCTTTGGTTGAGCAGCTTTATGATATTAATAAAAGGTTGATTCACAATGAAGGTAAGCTAAAGCGAATCGCTAATAGTTATGGCATTGGTCATGAGGATTTTTTAAAGGAATACCAAGGTCGTGAGTTGGATGCAGATTGGATGAATTATATTGCTACTTTGCCAAGACCTGGTTGGCAAGAATTTTCAATGCGTGAAGCAAAAGAAATTCAAAATTTGCGTAGCGAAATACAGAATCTTGCTCAAGAAACTGCCATTTCTATTAGTGAGTTTCGTCGGATTGTGACACAGGTGCAAAAAGGTGAGCGCGAATCAACCATTGCTAAAAAAGAAATGGTGGAAGCGAATTTGCGTCTTGTGATTTCAATTGCAAAAAAATACACTAATCGTGGTTTGCAGTTTCTTGATCTTATTCAAGAAGGCAATATTGGCTTGATGAAGGCCGTGGATAAATTTGAATATCGACGTGGTTATAAGTTTTCAACCTATGCAACATGGTGGATTCGTCAAGCAATTACTCGCTCAATTGCTGACCAGGCACGTACTATTCGTATTCCTGTTCATATGATTGAAACAATTAACAAAATTGTACGTACGTCGCGCCAGATTTTACATGAAATTGGACGTGAGCCCACGCCAGAAGAATTGTCTAGCAAGCTTTCTATGCCCTTAGAAAAGGTGCGGAAAGTTCTTAAAATTGCAAAAGAGCCTATTTCACTTGAAACACCTGTTGGTGATGAGGATGATTCTCATTTGGGTGATTTTATTGAGGATAGGAATGCATTATTGCCAATTGATGCAGCTATTCAGGCAAATCTACGGGATACGACGACTCGCGTTCTTGCTTCCCTCACGCCACGTGAAGAGCGTGTTCTACGGATGCGTTTTGGTATCGGAATGAATACCGATCATACGTTGGAAGAAGTTGGCCAACAATTTTCAGTAACGCGCGAGCGAATCCGCCAAATTGAAGCAAAAGCACTTCGTAAATTGAAACATCCTAGCCGTTCACGCAAGTTACGCAGCTTTCTTGATTCTTAAATAGAGGAGTTTTTCTCTTTTCAAAGATGTTCTCTTTTTTGATGAGTGTGGAAAAAAGGTGCGTCATGTTGTTCTTAAAATGTTTTTTTGAAAAAGGGAAAGGGCGAAACAATTCATGCAAAATTGGTGTTGTCTAGCGTTTTTTGTTGCTTTACATTTTGTATGGCTGTTTATAAAAACAACAAAGAGTACGGTAGAGTTATAAGGCTTTTTTTCAAAAAAAGAAGATCTCTGAAGCTGTTATTTGTCTGCAGGGATTAAATATATTCAGGGACATGATATTTAAGCATTGGCTGGTGTTGTGGGAAAGTTTTAACTTTTTTATGATTCAGACGCTTTTTCTTGCGTACTACAAGAATATTTTTATGCGTGATTTATAGGGATGTAGGGAGTTAAAAGATTTCATTTAGGTTATCGAATCTTTTAGTTTGCGTGTTTTGAAACATTATTTTCTGCATATTAGATGTTTTCTAAATAGAATACATCTTTTGTTGATTTTTTTGATAGTTTTTTCAAAAAGATATGGCTGATTTTATGAATAAAGAAATTCCCTTTTGGAAAATAAAAAAACTAGAAGAAATTTCACTTTCTGAGTGGGAAAGTCTCTGTGACGGGTGTGGGTGCTGTTGTTTACACAAAGTAGAAGATGATGATACGGGTGATATTTATGCAACCAGTGTTGCTTGTCGTCTTTTAGATAGAGAAACTTGTCGGTGTAAAAATTATGTTCATCGTCAATCAATTGTTTCAAACTGTATAGCGTTGGATGTTGCAACTGTTAAAACAGCCCGTTGGCTTCCAGAAAGTTGTGCTTATCGGCTTATTAATGAGGGCAAAGACCTTCCATGGTGGCATCCACTGGTATCGGGAAATTGGCAGACGGTGCAACAAACACAATTTTCTGCGCGTGAACAGATAGAAATTTACGAAGATGAATTATCATCTGAAGAAGCTTATCTCCACCATATCACCGGTCTTCTTTGTGAGGGTCGGTGATATGATTGTTTTGTGCAATAACTGATGAGGTCGTATGATTTAGTCTATAGCAAATACTACAGTCACACTGACATTATAACCCAATTCACCTCCTGAAAAATTTGTATCAGCGTAGCTTGCGCGGGATGCACTGCTCATAAGGCGCGGATTTGGATAATAATTATCATTATTTTCATTGATTTCAATGATTTTTCCTAATTTTAAATTTGCTGCTTGTGCTATAGTTTCAGCTTTTTCAATGGCTTCAGTGATAGCTTTTTTACGTGCTTCTTGATAAAATGGCTTTGTATCGGCATTGGTAAAGGTAATACCATTCACTGAGTTAATGCCGAGCGCCATTGCTTGATCAAATATTTTACCAGCATTGGCAAGATCACGAATACGTACTGTTAAAGAATTTGAAACATGATACAGTCTTTCGTTATTCTTTTTTTCGTGATGTTTATCGGGGTGAGATTGATAAATAGATAAGCCCGATGTTTGTAAATCGTTTGCTTGGATACCATTACTTTTAAAGGCATTAACAATGTCATTCATGGACTTATTATTTGCTGCTAATGCTTTTTGAGCAGTTTTATCCTCAGTAACAACGGCGAGATTGATAATTGCCATATCCGGTACTGCTTGGCTTTCGCCAGTTGCAGTAACTGTAATTGTTGCGTTTTTCATTTTGCTTGCTTCAGCGTGTAGGGGGAGTGAACTGACAAGTAGTGCGAGTGCCATAATCGCTATTTTGATTCTATAGTGATTCAACGAGTGGAAAACAGTTTTTTTCATATCTATTCCTTTATATTTAGCAATTTGCTACTTTCTCATTTCTAGGGGGGCTTGTAAAGAAATTAGAGTATTAGAAAAAAAACTAATAGAAAAGAGAAAAAGATGGGTTATAATTTAGCTAGGCCCTTGTATCATTGGGCGTTTTAGTTTAGAGAGAAGCGACCTATGTGGGGCCTGTAGCTCAATTGGTTAGAGCCAGCGGCTCATAACCGCTTGGTTGGGGGTTCGAGTCCCTCCGGGCCCACCATCCCATAAAATAATAGGTTAGGTGAAAATTTCGGGATTAGGAGTTCTGTAATTCTTCTAGTTTGCTTTTCTGTTTATCCTAAATTCTTTTTATTTTTGGTTATTCTTTTGCAAAGGATTTTCTATATGATTTTTGTATAGAGTCATGTTACGCTCTCTTTTTTATTTAGTCAAAAAGGCTTTTATTGATGATAAGTGTCACACTTGTATGAATCAACATGGGTTATTATACACTTGATATTTCTCATGAGATAAGGGATAAATTGTCTTTATTTTTTTGCAAATGTCGTATTGTTTCTAATAGGTTGAATTCTAAGTTTTTTACGTTTTTAGGTAAAATCGGAAGGAAACTTTTATTTTAAATTGGCTTTTATTTGTTTTTTATAAAATATGTTCTATTACGTCTTTGTAGTTAATAATGACGACATCTGTCGTCTTTTCTTTTTTCAAGCTGGGAATCCGTTATTCTTTTGGTAAATATTTGTGCAATGTGCATGCAGGTATCATTAGGGCTTGACCCATTATCTCTTTTTAAGTATTGCCATTTTCGTTCATGATAGATCTCTATGTTAGTATTTCGAAGAGGATTTCAGAGAGAAGACGGCCTTTTTTGAAAGTATATCGTAAAATTGTAGATAGTGCTGTTATTCATGAGGGCTACACGTATCACGTTGTTATGTTCTAGCCTTGCGATATCGTTTAGAAAACATAGATAGTTCAGTGTAAAATAAAATTGTGATATATTTTTCTTTCAAAATAGACTTTTTTGTATTTTTTCACATGGAGACCAGCAAGGTCTTTATAGGTATTTTTGTATCGATTCGCTATTGGTTCGAATCACAAAATTTGCGTAACGTTATTAACGTTGTTGATAAAAGTGATGATGCCAATTTTTTCATAAAAAAGTCTGGACCTTGCGATGTTTTCTGTTTCATCATGGTACATAAACAACAGAATTTTATCTGATTTTATAAAACCTGTTTGTATAAAACTGCTTCCATACTGCCTAATTACATATTTTTTCTAAGGTATGGAATATGTATAAACGCTTTCGCGTTATATAGTTTGACTACATGGAGTATAACTATGAAGAATGACGAAAAATTTGATTCAGCTTTATCTGATATTATTGTCAAATGGGAGGCCTTGTCTACGGCTCAAAAGCAAGAGATATTGAAAATAGTAGAAGATTCTACAGCTTCTGCTCAGTCAACAGAACGTTTAAAGCTTCAATCTTCTTTTTATCTCCAGACGAAATCAAAGCGATAAGTTTTAAATCTTCATCGGAGATGTTAAAACCAGTTATCACATATATGGCGCTAGCATTTCCGAGTGTGTTAAGAATAGCCATAAGCTTATCGACAGAGGGTCTTTTCCCTCCCTTTATCATTTGTTGTACGTAGTTTTGCCCACAGCCTGCTGCTTTACTTATTTGAATCATTGTGCGTCCGTCACTTTCTATTAATTCAATTAAGCGTTGGAACCAATCTTTTTCAGTCTTTTTCATTTTTAGACCTTTACACATTTACGCTATAGCGTTAATATTACGCTGCGAATCTAGGATATATGAAACAAGGAACGTGAAAATACCCATGCGTAGCTTTTCGCTTATGAAGGATACAGAGTTGTTTTTAATTAACAAAATGTCTCCATACACTTTCGGATTCGAAACAATAAAAAATGCTTGCTTAGTTTCACGATTATGACAGAGCGGGCGCGTATAACCAGAGACGGAAATACACTTGGTGTGTTCATGAAATATTACTAATAGTATACGCAGCATCATTATAAATCAAGATATACTCCAACATTGGCTTTTATAAGAAATTTCTGCATTCGGTATGTGGATATAGCGGGGCTTTATGGTCTTAAGAAAAAAGATCATGGCTGTAGGAAGATAAAAATTCATGGGTATGGAGCCCTAGATTTTCTTTTATTTTTAAGAGATTAGATTACTATCAAGTGGTGTATCACATGGGTGGGTTAAGAGAGTTTAGAAATATCAAAAAAAGTAATCTTTATGATTTTTTTAAATATGAAGGCATTTTCAATCATGAAGGTGATTATTGGGGAAAATATCATATAGATAGCAGAGGCTTTATCAAAAATGAACGTGTTTGGGTTGACACTATATTTTTTAATGATGTTTCTATTTGCACAAACAGCTATGTTTATGAAGGTAGACAGATATATTGTATATTACCTGTTTTTAGCATTGTCTCTGTGTGTAGTAGTGCACAGATGTGCGATAGTGGAGGGGTTTGCGGTGGATTGTATGTTTACAAGGAAAAGATTTATTATAATCTTTCGATTTATAGCAATGCACATGCTGACGTTTATGTTCATGTTTATCATTTTGTAGAAATTTTCAAAAGTTCTAAAAGTTATATCGATGTTTTAATTTATGTTTATGCAAAGGTTTGTAATAGAGCAGAGTTTTATGGTTGTATTGTAGGTTATAACCGTGAAGATTTTCGCAATGAAAAAGGTATTTTCATAGGAAGCTATATTTTAGATGGTGCAAAAAATCTAGGCAAAAATGATGTGGGGGAGGGATTTTTTGAGCGAGTCTTATCATTAGCGTTGTTTGAGAACATTTGTGCTTTTGCGTTTTTTATAAACAAGTATGCTGCAAATAGTTTGTATGAGAAGAAGGATTTAGGCAGTTTTTATGAAACTGTTTTTGATCAGTTTTTAGCGTGTTTTGATGAAGTGAATAAAGGGACCAAGCGTGTGTTGTTGCACTTGGCATACAATTTTTTGCATTTTTTTGATGGAGAGCGAGACAAAAGAACTGGTCGAAATAATCAGCTCAATGGTAATAAAAGGAGATCAACATGAGTGTAAATGACATTTTATTAGGAGTGGTGATTGTCGTTTTGTTTTTTAGTGGCATCACATTTCGGTTTTCTCTTTATTATCGTAATCAGGTTAAAGCTCTTAAAGAACATTCAAGAAAGATCAAGCATGAATTTTTAAGAGATTCTATGAAGATGACTGAAGAACGAGATAGAGCGATTAGAGAGCAGAGTATGGTGATTAAAAGACGCGATCAAACAATTGAAAAACTGAAAAAACAAGTTACGCAATACGAGGAAGTTATAAAACAATATCAGGAAGGAATTAAATCTGAAGATCATACAAAAAAGTGATTGTGTTTATTTTTTTGCATTGGAACTGTCTATGAAAGATTTTGAGAGTATTCAGAAAGGAATGCAAGAGGTTAGGGATAACGAGAGAGATAAATTTTTTTAAAAAGTGAATGTTGATTTGGTGATAGGGTTGTATTTTTTATATTATTCAAGCTTATAGCTATGTTAAGATTATTGAGAATTTATATGATTTCATAGCCTTTTATGAAAATGTCATTGTTTTTTGGTGATATATATTGCCTCAAACAATATTTGAGGTCATGTGTTTGTTTAGAAAAGAAAGTATATTATGAAAATGGTTTAAATGAAAAAGGCATGAAAGGAAATAATAGGTAAGCGCAAGAAAGGAGAGCGCCTCTTTTCTAGAAGGCGAAATGGTTAAGGGAAAGAGAAAGTATAATATTTGAAAGCATTTTTGCTTATAGTTTTAATAGTCATTTGATTATTTTTTAAGTGAACATGAAAGCTGCCAGAAGCTTTATCTCATTTTTCTGTATATTAAATTTACATAAAAATTCTCTTTTTGAGGGAAGATCAATCATTTTTCTTTCCCTCATAAAAGGGCAACATAAGGTTCTCTATAACAAAAAATTTTATTTTCAATAATTAATAAACGTTAAGATTGCAATTCTCTAATAAGAGCCTTATGCGTAACTTCTTTTATCTGCTCAATATTTACCAGAATATCTTGCTTTGTTGGATAACCTTTGCTAGAGAAGGCAATTTTTTGTTCATCTCCTGAGATTAAACGCCAATACCATTGATTATGAACACCTTGAAACACCTCAAAATACATGTTTCCCACCTTATAAAATAGCCAATAATTTGCAGGATAAAATTCAAACACTCTGACTATGAGTATTAAGGTATGTCTCTATAATAAGTAGTCAATATATTCCCCTTCGATTTTTTGCTCTTAAACAATAATTTCTATGAGGGTTGTATATTCTTAACAGGAAAATATTTATTGTCAATAATTTATAAATAGGTATTTTATACTATAAAAACAATTTTTTAAATTATAACGATGTTATAGTCTTATTTATATTAGAAAAAATTTCTTTTCATTATTGTTAAGTTAATTATTTACTACCTATCTATGATAGAAATAGAACACACGAAACTTTATCAGTATAGAAGAGCAAGGGTAGTTCTTTCCGCCCTGATAAAGTTTATTTGTATTTTGCTGTTTCTTGTAACAAAAATACTTATTGATTGGCTATAACTTCTTTTTGTGATGCACTTCGAATGAGTAGATCAATGAACAGGCTAAGGGTGTAAGAATTAGCCATTTTTGCTTTCATATCCATAAGAGAACTTGCAGATTTTGGATTAAGACCATTCGACAAGCTCTGTTTTGACAAGTATTGCTGCAATTTTTCGTAAGAACTATCAATTTTTTCTTTATTTAGGTTTTCACTACGATCATTCTTGGCAAGAATTTCTTCAAGTCCTTCGATTTTTTTTATAAAATAGTTCCAATCAAAGTCACCTTTGGTATACTCAGTGTCAAACATTTTTCCTTGTCCGGTTAAAAGCCAATTAATATTGACACCGTATAATGTACGGTATGTTTGTAAAACACTAAGGTTAGGTTCTCTTTCTCCACGTTCATAAAAAGCGATAGAGTTTTTTGTCATACTAAAACTTTTAGCTAAAGTTTCACGTGATGGATCTCCTAAAGCGAGACGTACATAACGTAAACGCTTGCCAAATATAGTTTTCGATTCAGTTTCAGGACGTGCCACGAATTATCTCCCTCAGTAAATCATCATGGTATAGTTTAGCCAATAAAGGCACACTATGTATTAATATCTCACGATGTAATGTCAATATTTATAGTTTTATTTTCCGTTATTTTTTTTAATTTTAGTGGATAGAAAGTAGTTTTTGAATTGTTACGTTGCAATCTTATCTAGGATTCGTGCTTATTTTTTAACAGAATAGTAAAATTACTGATTCTTTTCTTGTTTTTTCTAAAGGGAATTCCATATAAAAATGCCATGTAGATTTTATCTGTTTTTCTATTAATAGTCTATTAATAGATTGCTATCTTTTGGTTTGTGCTACAGTAAATTAAAAAATAAATTTTGAGGAATAATCATGGCCTTATTAGTCTATTTTAAATGGGCCTTTTTTTTCACAGTTGTTGGTATCTTTATGGGAGGTACTCTTGGTTGGTTTGAGACAGGTAGTGTTACCGGTTTTCTTAAATATTTTTTTATTTGCTGTGTTCTTGGTATTTTAGAAATTTCTTTATCTTTTGATAACTCTATTATAAATGCTCGTGTTCTTGGAAAAATGGATCCGTTATGGCGTCGTCGTTTTTTGCTATGGGGTATCTTGGTGGCTGTGTTTGGGATGCGGATTATTTTTCCATTACTGGTGGTGGCTGTTGCTGTTGGGATTAATCCAATTGCGGCAGTAAAATTAGCGATATGGGAGCCATATCGCTATGCTGCAATCTTAACAGATGCGCATGTAGGGATTGCGGCTTTTGGGGGAACTTTCCTCATGATGGTTGGTTTGAAATATTTTTTTGACTCTGAAAAAGAGGTGCATTGGCTTGCTTTTATAGAAAAACCTGCTCAAAAGTTTGGAACGCTTGTTGGCGTCGATATCGCAATCGTTTTGATTTTGATATTATTTTTTTCAATGCAGCTTGCTATAGAAGATAAAATGACTTTTGTGTTTGCTGCTGTTTATGGACTTTTAACATTTATAGGGATTGAAGCTGTCAGCTCGCTTTTGGATACTCCTAAAACAACTCTTGCATCCGTTGCCAAAGGAGGGGCAGGAGCTTTTCTTTATCTAGAGATATTAGATGCGAGTTTTTCTTTTGATGGGGTTATTGGTGCTTTTGCTTTTTCTCACAATCTTTTTATTATTGCAATTGGTCTTGGTATTGGTGCGTTTTATGTTCGTTCTATGACAATTATGTTGGTCGAATCAGGGATATTGTTGCATTATCGTTATTTGGAGCATGGCGCTTTTTATGCAATTTTGCTACTCGCAGTGATTATGTATTTGCAAACTATTGTAGTGATTCCTGAAGTTTTAACAGGGTTGGTGGGGGTTTGTATTATTGGAATAGCGTTTTATTCTTCTCTTCGTTTTAAGCGTTATCATCTCAATAAAGAAGTTAATACAAAGTAAATTGAGAATTTTTTGTGTACTGCAATAGCAAAAACAAGAGATTTTAAGAGACCATTAAGAGTTCTATACCGGATTCGTTCATAAGTTTAAGCATAGTGTTGAGAGAGTCGTTTAGATCAATACCAGCACAGGCGTTTAATGAAACGCTCACTTTAAAGCCACATTGTATGGCGTGAAGAGCAGAAAACCCTACACAAAAATCTGTTGCCAAGCCACACATGGCAAGTTTTGTAAAACCATGTTCTCTGAGGTAAACTTGCAAGCCGGTTGGTGTTTTTTGGTCATTTTCAAAAAAGGCAGAATAGCTATCAATTTTGGGATTATAGCCTTTTCGAAGAATAAGTTGTGCTTTTTCAACTTTGAGAGAAGTATGAAAGTTTGCTCCCTCTGTTCCTTGTATGCAATGATCAGGCCAAAGTATTTGAGGGCCATAGTCAAGCTCAACGGTATCACAGGGCTTTTTATTGGTATAGGAAGAAGCAAAACTGCAATGGTGTCTTGGGTGCCAGTCTTGGGTTAAAATAACATGCTCAAAATGGTCTATGAGATTATTGACAGCCGGTAAAATGATATCGCCTTGTGGTACCGCAAGTGCTCCACCTGGTAAAAAGTCATTTTGAACATCAACGACAATTAAGGCTTTTTTCTCCATGAACATACTCCTGTAGGAGACCTAATTTTTATGGTACCTTTAAAAAAATTATATTTTATTTTAAAGCTTTGAGATGATTTCGTGGATATTGGTGTTATTGTTATAATTATCAAGCCAAAAAAGAGGAATAGATAGGTTCTTGCGATTCATTTTATAATTTTTTACGAATTGTAGCCATTTTCCAATGGGGAGTGAACTGTAGTGGCTCATTGCCACATGTTGGTGCAAAGCTTTCATGATCATCAAACTTGGAACGTCAGATCCCATAAGGCAGCGATCATTTTGTAAACGCAGCTTAAGCCATATCAAGGCAAGGGGAGACACCAATTGTTTTCCGTAACATAAAATTGATGAAAAAAGGGAGGGGTTTTTTACTGCGTAATGCAAAGCCCATAAGGCAAAAAAAGAAGGGGCATAGAGAATTGGTTTTTGGGGTGGTCTCAGATTGCATTGATATGTTGGTTTAATGCGGTAAAAATACAATGTTGTATCTGGTATAGAAAAGAGAGGTGACGTTTGATGACACGTTTCAGGTACAGCTAAAAAAATTTGCTCTTTGCTTTTCGAAGGGATGTTTTTTTGCATTTAAAATTGTCGTAGGGCTTGTGAGATTAAGAAAAATGTATCAATATAGAGTGGAAAGCTTTTGGTATAATGCAAGCACTCTGTTGGCTGCGTAGCTTAAAGTTGGCTGCGTAGCTTAAAGTTGGCTGCGTAGCTTAAAGTTGGCTGCGTAGCTTAAAGTTGGCTGCGTAGCTTAAAAAAAGCGAAAGCATTTTTTCAAAGTCCTAACCTTTAATACCACGCAATATAAAGAGAAATTTATGGTACGTCAATTTATCTATCACATGGCTGGGCTTAACAAGGCTTACGGCAATAAAAAAATTTTAGAAAATATTCATTTGTCTTTTTATCCAGATGCAAAGATTGGTATTTTAGGACCAAATGGTGCAGGTAAATCAACCATTTTGCGTATTATGGCTGGGCTTGATAAGGAATATACAGGGGAAGCATGGCTTTCTGAGGGAGCACGTTGCGGTTATCTTCCTCAAGAACCTCTTCTCGATACAAGTAAAGATGTGCGTGGCAATGTGATGGAAGGAGTTGCAGATAAGCAGGCAATTATCGAGCGTTATAACGAATTGATGATGAATTATAGCGAAGAAACAGCTGATGAAAGTGCACGGCTTCAAGATATGATAGATAGCCAAAATCTTTGGGATTTAGAAAGTCAAGTCGAAATGGCCATGGCTGCTCTTGGTTGCCCCCCTGCCAATGAGAGTGTGGTAAAGCTTTCAGGAGGTGAAAAGCGGCGTGTTGCTCTTTGTAGATTGTTGTTGTCAAAACCTGATTTATTGCTTTTGGATGAACCAACAAATCATTTGGATGCAGAAACGACAGCTTGGCTTGAAAGGCATCTGCGTGAATATCCTGGTGCGGTGCTTTTAGTGACGCATGACCGTTATTTTCTTGATAATGTAACAGGTTGGATTTTAGAAGTAGATCGTGGTAAAGGTATACCTTATGAGGGGAATTATTCTGCTTATTTGGCGGCGAAAGCTAAACGTTTGGCGCAGGAAGGGCGTGAAGAGGCTGCGCGTCAGCGGGCGTTATCCCGTGAGCAAGAGTGGATAGCGGCTAGTCCAAAGGGGCGCCAAGCAAAATCGAAAGCTCGAATTAAAGCTTATGATGAGTTAGTCCAAGCCGCACGTGATCGTCGTCCTGGAGAGGCACAAATCATTATTCCTATTGGGGAAAGATTGGGGCAGGTTGTTATTGAAGTTAATAATCTCTCTAAAGCATATGGTGAGCGTGTATTAATTGATGATCTCTCTTTTAAGCTTCCTGCTGGTGGTATTGTGGGAGTCATTGGTGCTAATGGCATGGGAAAATCTACTTTGTTTAAAATGTTGACGGGGCAGGAACAGCCAGACTCAGGTCAAATCCGTATCGGAGAAACAGTTCATATGAGTTACGTTGATCAGAGTCGTGATGCATTAGCCGGGAGTAAAACCGTCTGGGAAGAGGTTTCTGGTGGAAATGACATTATTAAGTTAGGCAAATATGAGATGAATAGTCGCGCTTATTGTGGTGCTTTTAATTTCAAGGGAACAGATCAACAACAAAAGGTAGCAAATTTGTCAGGAGGGCAGCGTAATCGTGTCCATTTGGCTAAGCTTTTAAAGGAGGGAGGCAATGTTCTTCTCCTGGACGAGCCAACTAATGATCTTGATACTGAAACATTAGCGGCATTGGAAGATGCATTGGAAAATTTTGCTGGTTGTGCGGTAATTATATCACATGATCGGATGTTTCTTGATCGATTGGCAACACATATTCTGGCCTTTGAAGGTGATGGCCATGTAGAATGGTTTGAAGGTAATTTTGCTGAATATGAGACTGATAAGATACGCCGTTTTGGTGCAGAAACCCTCAATTTTAAGCGTGTTAACTACAAGCCACTTACACGCTAGAATTTTTATTAAGCTTAGTCTTAGAAAATGGTGATTGGTGTCTTATAAGAGGATACAATAAAAGAGTTTTGCTATGTTTGTGGATTAATTCTAGTTAAAGGTGATAAATTATCATTTAAATTAGTGTATTGTTTTTTAACAGTGACGTCATGGTGTGAGGTTTTTATTCATCGCATCTAGGATAGAAATAATGTAGAACCTTGATTATATTCTTTACAGAGTGGATATATCATATTGGGTATGCTGAAACGTGTATCAATATCGCATACGCATCAAGTTACAATAGAGCGTTATAAATTTTCATATGTGGCTTTGTGATTAAGGAAATAGAGGGGGGGGAAGCTGTTCGTTTTTTACAAATCTTTCATTTTTATATTATCAGCAAACAATATAAACAATAGTTATGCAACTCTATGCCTCCTGTTTGATTTTCTATTATGCAGAATAAATGTTTATCTGAGTTAAGGAATATTGATGAAAAAAATAGAAAATTTGGATGCAATGATTGGATTGCTGAAAACAATGGCAAAAGCGAGTTGTTTACGTATTTTAGCGCTATTGTGTCATGAAGATTTAACAATCTCCAATCTTAGTTTCATCCTTTGTCAGTCGCAATCGTATGTGTGGCGGCATTTACATTCATTGTGTGAGGCAGGGTTGATTACGTGTTATCAGAAGGGGAAAAAGAATTATTTTAAGTTTTGTCATAGTTGTTGGAGCAAAGACATTGTAATGACTGTTCTTGCGGCTTTGCAAAAGCATGAGGTTATATTAGCACATGATTTAGAACGTTTATTGGATGTAAAAAAAATAGTGCAAAAAAATGAGAAGGAAGATTTTTTACGAAATGCAGCACAATGGGAGAATTTTCGATTATCTTATAGTGCAGATCATGTTGTGGAAAGTGTTTTACTTAAAATCATTGGCGATAAACCATTTGAAACTATGCTAAGCGTTGGTATAAATGCAAGTTCTGTCTTAAAATGGTTTTCAGGTCTTTATAGACGTTCCGTTGAAATTACGCTTGAGAGTGATGTTTTTCAGCTCTCTGTTGGGGAGGAAACTTTTGATTTAGTTTTTCTTAATTGGGCTCTTCACCTTCTTAAGAGTCCTGAGATGTTTCTTCATGAGGCGGCGCGTGTTTTACGCCCTCAGGGGCGTTTACTAATTGTGGATTTTGTTGCGCATGAAGTTGATTTTTTATATTCTGATTATGCTCATATGCAGCGTGGATTTTTAGGCTTACAAGTGGAACAATGGCTTAAAAATGCTGGGCTTGTTCTGGAACAAAAGCTTTGTCTTACTTCTATGCAAAATAAAAATAATGAGGGACATATGGTTGCAGTTTGGCTCGCACGTGATCCGCGTATGCTGATAGATGATATTAAAGATAAAAAAGTTGATTTTGCGTAATTCTATTTGTAACCCTGCTTTATTCTCTGATTTTTTAAAATTACAAGCAGTAGAGATAGCATTTGAGTCAGTCTTTAAAAAGTTATTGTTTTTTACATGCGCATTGTATTTTTTTCATGAAATGTATTGGTGCCTTAATAGGTAGTGTGCAAGCTATATCACTAAAATTCCTATAGAGATGAGGTTATTTAGGGTTTTATGAATGGGTATTGATGCAGTCTTTATAGGGCAATATATTCCTTGTTTTCTAACATACGTTAGAATTCTCAATACAGAAATATTTTCTTATTTTAAGCTTATAATTTTAAAAATCATTTGTTTGTGTGTCATAAGAGACAATCATTTTTAGACATTTGTAGAGAAATTTTTTAGGGGGAAAGAAGTTAATAGGTTTCTTAATGAATCTCTGAAATGCAAAAACATTTACAATATTAAAAACAGGTCAATATGCGGTACTGGCTTGTTGCTTCTCTAAGTATAAAGATGGTTTTTCCAATGGATCTTAAGTTCTATTTTTTATGTAGAGCTAGAAGATCATGGAGAAAGCAAGATAAAATATCTTTTTAAGAAAATAAGTGAACGTGCCGTTTTTGCGACAGATATGATTTCATAAAAAGGGGAAGCAGTAAAAAAATGTTAGTTTGTTATGGCGAAAGCTATCGAATATGTATTTGCTGTTTTTTATACTTTGTCTTTACATTTCAATGATGTTCAAGCAGATCACTTATGTTTTTGAATTTTTATGGTCATAGAAGTTTCTGAAAGACGACTATGCAATTATGATGATGTCAGATCATTATTGATTCTCTTTGGAATAAAATTGCTTCAAATTAGATCATTTTAAATATTTTTTGCCTAAATTTTTCCATTTTTAAACGATTTATAATTTTTTTATGTTTTTTTGCATGAAAGATGATAAGAATTTCTTGTCGTTTAGAACATTTTATTCCATAGCAATGATATTGCATCGGCTATCTTAGTGGTTGATGCGAGAAGACGATCGGGGAACCTCCTCCCCCCCCCCCGCGTGGATCCCCTAGATTGTCTGGCTTGGCTGAGGGTTTCTTCAGCCAAGCTTTTAGGAGGAGATGGTGTTATAGCCTTATGAAATTTTTTAAAGTGCGTGTATGGATGGGGGCGCAACATTTTGTAATGTTTAAGGTGGGGGTAATTGTAGGTTTTTTTAGTTCTTCTGTTGTCTTGTCAATGATAAGAGGAGCTTTTTTATTAAAGCTTTAGTGCATTAGGGGTGTTTATTTTATGTGTTATGAGCTTTAGGTAAGAGATGGTGGAAGATTGTAGGTCTCGTATTATTTTTACTCTATTTGCTTTTTTGGTTTTTTTTACCAGCCTTTTTGCTTTTCGAAATGTTGAGGTTCAGCGGTTTTTGTCTAATCGCTCTTTTTCTTCTTCCCAGGTTAATATTACAGAGGGAATGCTTTTAGAGAGAATGGCAGTGTTTTTTCCAGATATTATTATGCATCTCTCTAAGCTTAATCATGAAGAACAAAAGAAATTGGTTGAGCGAGTGCGTTGTGACATGATTGCAATTGCTTTTGCGAATGGTCACAACAGTGAGCAAGCTCAAAAATTAGGTAGAATTGTTGCTATGGTGTTATCAAAAGCGATTTCTCATCCTTCTATCGCTAGCAGTTATTTTTAGTTGTTTCTTTCAAGAATTGTGCGTTTATGATTTTTAAAGATAGGGATAGGTTATTCTATGAATAAATGGACTTATCATTTTATGCGAATGGTATGTTTTTATACTATCCTTTATCGAACTTTTAAAAAAATAAAAATAATTGTTGAATGGTGCTAAGCAAGAGAAAAATAAGCATTTTGATACACATTTATGTGCATTCCATTAGAATGATTTATTTTGATAAATGGCTTTTTTCGTATAGTTTTTTGTTGCGGGTATTTTCTGCTTCTTTATTACTCATGGGAAAAATTGGTATATTTCTGTTCCTAAAGGTATTTTGGAGTATCTAGAGTGTTTGGTAAAAGATCTTTAATATGTATTGCTTTTGGCGATTGTGAAATTAATCTCAATAAAGGATTTTAGGGAATCTCTATAAGAAATAACAGTGGCATTTTTTATGCTTTTTTTGCTATAAATGAATAACATGGTAGCTTTATTCAGAAATTAGAAAAATATATCACTTATTAAGTAAATTTAAATTGTCTTTATAGTTTCTTTATGTTTTGTTATTTTACGAAATAAATAGATATATATTTTATAACTTAATGGTTTTTCTTCTATTACAAAAAATTATCTTAATATTTTCATTTTTAAGCCGCTTTTTAGCTTTTTTTATTCTGTAAAATACACCTGTAAACTTATTGTGGCTAGGATTTATAAATGTCTTAAATAAAGAGAAAGAAAATGCAATTTTTGAAAATTCTTTTAAGTACAGCGTTTGCTGTATTTTTTATGTTTGGTATAAATTTTGCTTATACCGTCTTAACTGTTGCAGGATCAAATGAAAACTTAGTAAATCTTGCACCTAAGATTTCTGTTCGTCCTTATGAGACCCTTATTCAGAAATTTGCAAATAAATACAATGTTCCTGTTAATTTAGCACATGCTGTTGTAAAAGTTGAAAGTGATTATAAAGCATATACAAAGGGGGCTGCTGGCGAAATAGGTTTGATGCAAATTAAGCCTGCTACAGCACGTGGATTAGGTTTTAATGGTTCTATACAAGACCTTTACGATCCTGCGACTAATCTTGAATATGGTATGCGTTATTTAGCACGGGCTTATAAACTCAGTGGTGGCAATACATGTGGTACAATCCTTAAATATAATGCAGGCCATGCTGCAAAAAAAATGAATTCCATTTCAGCAAAATATTGTTCAAGAGTAAAAACTTATTTAGCTTCATTAAAATAAAAACAGCCTTAAGAGTAATGTATTTGCTATAAAATTTCTAGATGATACTATTTTCACTTGATGAAAAATGTTTTATAAATAGTGTGTCAGTCGGCTGGGCAGCCGCGCTTGTCTCATGTTGAAATGCGGCAAGTGAGGAAAGTCCGGGCTCCACGGAAAAACGGTGCCGGGTAACACCCGGCGGGGGCGACCCTAGGGAAAGTGCCACAGAAAGTAAACCGCCTATTTTTATAGGTAAGGGTGAAAAGGTGGGGTAAGAGCCCACCGCGCATTCAGTAATGAATGCGGCAAGGTAAACCCCACCGGGAGCAAGACCAAATAGAAATGACGTGCAGATTGTATAATTTGCAGCTGATTTCCGAGCGAGTCATTCGGGTGGGTTGCATGAGGCGGATGGTAACAGCCGTCCTAGATGAATGGTTGCCATATAAAGTGTAAGCTTTATTATACAGAACCCGGCTTATAGGCCGACTGATCTTTTATTGCTGCCTACATTATTGGTATTATATATTATTAATTATGCAGAGCTTTTTTAAAAAGCATAACATTTCTTTAATTATAATGCGTTAGGATATGCGCTAGATTAACTTTGGCTTTATTTTTTTACATTGTGAAATGTAAAAGGTAAAGTTTTGGTTATGTCTCATGTAAGTTACTATCAGAGAGCTGTTGATTTTTAAAAATGTAAATCAAGACGGATTATTTTGATAAAACAAGGTCACAGAGCTGAACGCCATATTCCAGTGTTGTTACAGCCAGTTTTAGCTGGACTTGCGCCATTGGTAGGGGCAAAAGTGATTGATGGCACCTTTGGTGCTGGTGGTTATACACGTGCTTTGTTAAATGCAGGTGCAGAGGTTATTGCTCTTGATCGTGATCCTTATGCTATTTCTGTAGGACAGCCGCTTGTTGATGAATTTTTTCCACGACTTCGTTTGGTGCAGATGGAGTTTTCAAAATTGAAATGTGTTGTTGAAGAGAAAGTAGATGCCGTTATTTTGGATATTGGTGTCTCTTCAATGCAGCTTGATGAATCTGAGAGGGGATTTTCTTTTCAAAAAGATGGTCCCTTAGATATGCGAATGGCTCAGGCCGGTTTTACTGCTAGTGATGTTTTAAATCATTTAAAAAGTAATGAGTTAGCAAGAATCTTTAAAATCTTAGGAGAAGAACGCTATGCGAGTCGAATTGCACGAATGATTGAAAAACGCCGCTCTATTCAGCCTTTTTTGCGTACAGGTGATCTTGCTCATGCCATTGAGGTGTTGGTGGGGCGTAAAAGTGGAGAGCGTATTCATCCTGCAACGCGTGTATTTCAAGCTCTTCGTATTTATGTGAATGATGAAATTAGTGAACTTGCACGTGGCTTATTTGCTGCTGAACAGGTTTTGAAACCAGGAGGCCGTTTGGCGGTTGTGAGTTTTCATTCTCTTGAAGATCGTATGGTCAAAAGATTTTTTTCTGCGCGTTCAGGAAAGCATGTAAAATCACGCTATCTACCTGAGATAGAGACAATTCCGGCAACATTTTTTCCTTTGTTTAAAGGTGTGATCACTGCAAATCAAGAAGAAATCCAACAAAATCCTCGTTCACGTTCTGCAAAGTTGCGTATTGGGATACGTACCGAGGCTGAGAGTCTTGCTGCAGATATGAAATTATTTAGTTTAGCAGAAATTGCTCGTTTTGAAGGCAATAAAAAATGACAGTTTTTCGTACATTTGATATGATTTTAGTGATGATTATGATTTGTATGGCAGGCCTTACTTATAAGGTAAAATATGATGTTCAAAAACGAATGAGCGAAATCCGTCGTCTTGAACATGAAATTGCTGCAGCAAAAAATACAGTGAGTTTACTTCATGCTGAATGGGCTGTGATGATAGAGCCCTCACGCATGCAAAAACTTGCAAAACGTTATCAAAAAGAGCTCGGTTTAGAGATTATACAGCCTCATCAAGTTGTGGAATTTAAAGATATTCCAGTGCGTGTATATGATCCCATTGAAGAGGTGATTAAACAAAATATCTTGGAAGATGGTAAGGATATTTTGGCAAATAGCCGTGCTTTTCAGGTAAAACGCGTTATGCAAAAAGGCGTGCGGTAATGAAATCATATTTTCTATTTTCGCAAAAGAAAAAGTGCTTAAATAATAAGTTCGATATTCATAATTTTCCCGTTCGTCGCTCCTTTTCTGGTCGTTTACGTTTGCTCTTTTCTTTGTTTTGTTTCCTTGCTTTATATGGTGTTATGGGGGCATGCCTTATTTCTTATGGACTTGAAGGTGGACAGATTGAAGAAGCGAAAGGGCCAAGTGTGCCTCAATTGACTGCTCGACCTGATATTGTTGATCGTAATAACCGTTTATTGGCAACGGATATTAAAACTTATTCGCTTTTTGCTGAACCGCGACGCATTATTGATGTAGACGAAACTATTGAATTGCTCTCAACGGTTTTGCCTCTTCTCAATTGGCAAGAGGCTTATAAACGTCTTAAAAAAAAATCTAGCTTTTCTTGGATTCAGCGTGGATTAACGCCAAAGCAAAAGACGCAAATTATGGCTCTTGGTATTCCAGGGATTGGTTTTCGTACGGAAATTCGTCGTTTTTATCCAAGTGGATCTGTGGTTTCACATATTCTTGGCATAGTGAATGTTGATAATCAGGGCATAGCTGGCATAGAAAAATATATTGATGATGCTGGTTTGAGTGCTTTGCGTGCTGCTGGTCTTGCAACAGAAGAATCGTTAAATCCAGTGCAGCTTTCAATCGATGTGCGTATTCAAACTATTGTGCATGATGAACTTGTTAAGGCAATGAAGCGTTATAAAGCGATTGCTGCGGGAGCAGTTATTTTAAATATTCACACAGGGGAAATATTGGCTTTGGCATCATTACCAGATTTTGACCCTGGAAATCCTGTTGATGCTTTGAAAAGCGATCGCTTTAATCGAATGACTGCTGGAACTTTTGAAATGGGATCTATTATTAAAAGTTTTACAACTGCAATGGCACTTGATTCAGGTTTTTTTCATTTAAATAGCGTCATTGACGCTTCACAGCCTATTCAGGCAAGTAAAAATTATTTTATTCGTGATTTTCATGGGAAAAATCGTCCTTTAACATTGCAGGAGGTTTTTATTTATTCCTCCAATATTGGTTCTGCTAAGGAGGCTTTGGCGGTAGGAGTTAATGGACATCGTGATTTTTTGAAACGATTTGGTTTACTTGATCGATTGACTATAGAATTGCCAGAAGTTGCTCATCCTGTTGTGCCACATCATTGGAAGGATATTCATTCTATGACGATTTCTTTTGGCCATGGTATGGCAACAACACCTTTGCAAACAGCAGTGGGCGCTGCTGCTTTAATGAATGATGGGTGGTTAATTGCTCCTACCTTTTTAAAACGCACAAAAGAACAGGCTTTGCAACAGGCAAAAAAAGTTTTGCAGACTAAAACGAGTCACAATATGCGTTATCTTTATAAATTAAATAGTGATATTGGTTCGGGACGTAATGCAAAAGTAGAAGGTTATCGCGTTGGTGGTAAGACAGGAACAGCCGAAAAAGTTGAAAATGGAAAATATTCTAAAACAAAAAATTTCAATAGTTTTCTTGCTGCTTTTCCTATTGAGAATCCTTCCTATGTTGTTTTAACAATTATTGATGAACCCCAGCCTGAAGATGGACAGCGTTCAGCAACAGCAGCAATGAATGCAGGGCCGATGCTTGCTAACATTATTCGCCGTTCAGCTAGTTTTTTGGGAATAAAACCAGATTTTGAAAAAGAGTATGAGCCTATTTTGAGCACAAAGAACAGTTCGAGTTTCGTTAAACAACGGTAAAATTAATATAAAGGTGCGCTATCATGTTGTTTGGAAAAGTTTTTACAGAATGTATTGAAGATGAGAACCTTTCTTCAATGGAAATAACAGGAATAAGTGCAGATTCTCGGCAAGTTTTTCCGGGCTATGTTTTTGTCGCTGTTCGAGGAAATCAAGGTGATGGCAGACACTATATAAATGATGCACTAAAGCGTGGTGCACAAGCAATTGTTACAGATCATAATGTTGTTTTTGAAGATTTACCTGTTCCCGTTTTACGTGTTTGTGATGTCCGTCATAGTTTAGCGAGAGCAGCTGCACGTTTTTACGGTTCTCAACCTGAAACGGTTGTGGCTGTGACAGGGACAAGTGGTAAAACATCCGTTGTCTCTTTTGTCCGGCAAATTTGGAATCATGTTGGTTTATGTGCTGCTAGTATAGGGACGGTGGGTGTTGTTTCTCCTAACCGGAATGATTATGGTTCTCTTACAACACCTGATCCGGTAATCTTGCAACGTTTACTTTCTGAAATTGCTCATGAAGGAGTTACACATGCAGCCCTTGAAGCATCTTCGCATGGACTTGATCAAAGCCGACTTGACGGGGTACGTTTAACTGCTGGTGCTTTTACCAATTTAGGGCGTGATCATATGGACTATCACACGTGCGTAGAGGACTATTTGCGTGCTAAAATGAGGTTGTTTGATACGCTTTTACCTCAAGATGCGCCTGCTCTTATTTTTGCCGATGATATTTATTCGCAAAAGGTTATTGATATTGTTATGAAAGCGCGCCGTCGTGTTTTAACAATTGGGCGCAAGGGCCAATTTATTACCATTAATCGTATTGAACACCAACGTTCGAAACAGTGTGTTGAATGTCGTCTTGAAAACAATATTTATACATTTGATTTGCCACTAGCTGGAGATTTTCAAGTGACCAATGCGCTTATAGCAGCGGGATTAGCAATTGTGACAGGAGTCTCTCCTGATAAGGTTTTTCATTCGCTTGAAACTTTGCAGGGAGCACCTGGGCGGTTGGAATTGGTTGGAAAAACAGAAAGTAATGCTCCTGTTTATATAGACTATGCGCATAAACCAGAAGCTTTAGAGCAGGTCTTACTTTCTGTTCGTCCCTTTACGCAAGGACGTTTAATCCTTGTTTTTGGTTGCGGAGGTGATCGAGATCAAGGCAAAAGGCCTTTGATGGGAAAAATTGCAGAAAATAAGGCTGATATTGTTATTGTAACGGATGATAATCCTCGCACCGAAATGCCAGAAAAAATCCGCGAAGATATTTTACAAGCAATACCAAGCGCGATAGAAATAGCAGATCGCGGTGAAGCTATTTCTCATGCAGTGGGGCTTTTAAAAGCTGGGGATACACTTATTATTGCTGGAAAAGGTCATGAGGATGGTCAAATTATAGGGGAAAAAACATATCCTTTTTCAGATCGCTTGAAAGTAATTGATGCGTTGCAGGAACGTAATAGATGACAGCTTTGTGGGATAAACAAACACTTGTTGCCGCAGTAAATGGCTTTGTCGTAGGGTGTATACCAGAAAATTTTTCTGGGGTTTCTATTGATAGTCGTACTTTAGAAGCAGGTGATATTTTTTTCTGTATTAAGGGGTATCATCTTGATGGCCATGATTTTGCTCAGCAAGCTTATGAACGAGGTGCAGGTGTTCTTATCGTTGCGGAAGATCGTTTGGCTGAAATGGAAAAAATATCCGCTCCATTGATTGTTGTTCCTGATGCTTTACAAGCTTTAGAAAAACTTGCAAAAGCCGCGCGTAAGCGTTCAAAAGCTAAGATTATCGCAATAACAGGTTCCGTGGGAAAAACAACGACCAAAGAAGCTCTCAAACAAGTACTTGCAACTATTGGAAAAGTTCATGCTAATATTGCTTCTTTAAATAATCACTGGGGTGTGCCGCTTACTTTGGCACGAATGCCTGCAGAGAGTGATTATGGCATCTTTGAAATTGGTATGAATCATAAAGATGAAATTCGCCCTCTGGTTAAGTTGGTTCATCCACATGTTGTTCTCATTACACATATTTCTGCGGCACATATGGGGTTCTTTAAAAATCTTGAAGAAATAGCGGATGCAAAAGCTGAAATTTTTGAAGGATTAGATGATGAAGGTGTAGCCCTTTTAAATGCTGATAATGATTTTTTCTCTTATTTAGTCCAAAAGGCAAAGCAATGTGGTGTGAAAAAAATCTTAAGCTTTGGTGAGAATGAAAGTTCTGATTATCAGGTTAAAAATATACGTCTTTTAACAGATTCTTCGTCTATGGTTGTATGTATTTTGGGGAAAGATAGGGAAATTAAAATCGGTGCTCCTGGACGACATAGTGTACAAAATAGTTTAGCTGTTCTTGCTGTTTGTGATGCCATTGGTGTTGATTTGGAGCCTATTGTGCTTTCTTTGAGCCATTTTTCTCTTCAAAAGGGGCGGGGTGTTCGTTACCGATTGGCTTTGCCAAGTGGAGGCGAATTTCATTTAATTGATGAAAGCTATAATGCTAATCCCGCATCTATGCGTGCTGCTCTTAATTTGCTTGCTACAGGGCCAGTAGGAAAGAATGGTCGGCGAATTGCTATTTTAGGTGATATGCTCGAATTAGGCGTTTATAGTGAAAAGCTTCATCGTGATTTAGTAAATCCCGTGCATCTTTCTGGTGCTAATCTCGTTTTTTTGTTTGGTGAGGTAATGAGGTTTTTAGCCACTGATCTGTCTGCATATGTTAAGGTTCATTATGCTGAAAATGTTGAAAAAATTTTACCGCTTGTTTTTGCAGAAATTTCCGCTGGTGATCTTCTTATGGTTAAGTCGTCCAATAGTCTTTATTCATCAGATATTGTGAGGGCATTGCTTGATCATTTTAAGGTGGTTTCTCCATAATTTATATAGGTTTTTTTATACCATGATGCTATTTTTATCTTTGTTTAGTGATTGGCTTCCAGGAGTTAATGTTTTTCGTTATATTACTTTTCGCACGATAGCAGCGATGCTTACATCGGGACTTATTGTGTTTTTGTTTGGTCCTAGCATTATTGCCTCCCTCAAATTGCGGCAAGGAAAAGGACAACCCATTCGCGCTGATGGTCCTCAGACACATTTTAAAAAAGCGGGAACGCCTACCATGGGTGGATTGATGATTTTAACCGGTACTGTAGTATCGTCGCTTTTGTGGTGTAATTTATCGAATATTTATTTTTGGGTATCACTGCTTGTTATGCTTTCTTTTGGAGCGATTGGTTTTTATGATGACTATCTTAAGGTTACAAAACAGACACATAAAGGATTTTCTGGTAAGGCGCGGTTAAGTTTAGAGTTTTTGGTTGCAGCAACTGCTGCTTTTGTACTCTTACGAGTTGGTTCGCCTGGATTAGCTTTACCCTTTGTGAAAGAGTATTTTATCAATCTGAGTTGGTTTTTTCTTCCTTTTTCTGCTCTTGTGATTGTGGCAACGGGTAATGCGGTTAATTTGACGGATGGTCTTGATGGTCTTGCTATTGTTCCTGTGATGGTTGTGGCTTTGTCTTTTGCCTTAATTGCTTATCTATCTGGTAATATCAATTTTGCTGATTATCTACAAATTCGTTATGTATCGGGGACAGGAGAGTTAGCTGTTTTATTGGGAGCTGTTGTTGGTGCTGGGCTTGGATTTTTATGGTTTAATGCACCACCGGCAGCTATTTTTATGGGAGATACAGGTTCGTTAGCTCTTGGAGGACTTTTGGGTGTTGTTGCTGTGGCAACCAAGCATGAAATTGTTTTGGCTCTTATTGGTGGGCTTTTTGTTCTGGAAGGATTTTCTGTTGTTATCCAGGTTGGTTATTTCAAATTAACAAAAAAACGTGTATTTTTGATGGCGCCTATACACCATCATTTCGAGAAAAAAGGCTGGACTGAAAGCCAAATCGTGATACGCTTTTGGATTATTTCGATTGTTCTTGCTCTTATTGGTCTTTCAACACTTAAATTGCGGTGAAAGAGTGATTTCTGTTACATGCTATAAAGGTCAGAAAGTTGCTTTGTTTGGATTAGGACAGTCAGGATTAGCTGCTGCGCAAGCCTTGATGCGTGGTGGTGCGGAAGTAGTTGCTTGGGATGATAAGCCTTCCAGTGTACAAGAAGCATTCCAGCTAGATATTCCAATAAGTGATTTTCGTCAAGAGAATTGGTCTGAGTTTGTTGCATTGATCTTAGCCCCTGGCGTTCCTTTAACTTATCCTCATCCGCATTGGGTTGTTGAGAAAGCACGTCAAGCGAATATAGAAATTGTCGGTGATATTGAGTTATTTGTTCGGGCACGCAACCATTTTTTACAACATCATGGTTTTTGCGATAGGGACGTTCCTTTTATTGCTATTACCGGCACGAATGGGAAGTCAACAACGACAGTTTTACTTGCTTATTTATTAGAGCAAATGGGTTATGATGTGCAGGTGGGCGGAAATATTGGAACAGCAATATTGACGCTTAAGCCATTTGTTAAAAAACGTATTTATGTGATTGAATGTTCATCTTTTCAAATTGATCTTACTCCCTCTCTTCAACCTACTATCGGAGTTTTATTGAATTTAACACCTGATCATATTGATCGTCATGGCAATTTTGCGCATTATGTGCAAGCTAAAAAGCGTCTCGTTTTTGGTGCTGCTCATGCTGTTATTTCAGTGGATGATGCGGTTTGTCAGGATTTGTATCAACAATTGCTTGATGAAGGGCATTCTGTTGAGGCTGTTTCCAAGAAAAATTTTGTTGAAAGTGGTTTCTACGCGGATGAAGCGAAGCTTTTTTCTGTTCGTCAAGGACGGCGTCAAATGCTTGCAGATCTTGCCTCGATGCCTGCATTACGCGGTAGTCACAATGCGCAAAATGCTCTTATGGCGTTAGCTACATTGCAGGTTTTAAAAATAACTAGTCCATATATGAACAAGCATTTAGCAAGTTATAAAGGGTTGGCGCATCGTATGCAGCAGGTACATAAAATGGGATCAGTTTTGTTTATCAATGATAGCAAGGCTACTAATGCAGATGCAACAGCTCCTGCACTTTCTGCTTTTCATGATATTTTTTGGATTGTTGGGGGACAGGCAAAAGAAGGTGGGATTGATTCTCTTAGAGTTTTTTTTCATAAAATTCATAAAGCTTACTTAATTGGGAGTGCCGCAGAAGAATTTGCGGATGTTATTGGTTCTTCTTTTCCTTTCTCTATGAGCTTAACTTTGGAAAATGCGGTACATGAAGCTTTTGTTGATGCGATGCGTTGCCAAGCAAAAGAAGTTGTTGTGCTTTTTTCACCTGCTTGTGCAAGTTATGATCAATTCAAAAATTTTGAAGAGCGTGGAGAAGCATTTGTTTCTTTGGTTATGCAGTTAAAAGAAACATGAATTTTAAAAAAGCTTTTTCATGTTAATATTCCAGAATCTTTTTTCGTGTAATTCAGTCTTTGAAGTGTTTTGCTAGAAGAGAGGGGAACCATATCACTCTGCGTCGAATTATGAAAAAATAAGGTGGATATGATGGCTACGCGTGCAGATAGAGATCCAATTGCGAATTGGTGGTGGACAATTGATCGTTCTATTTTTGCTGCTTGTTTGATTTTAATGGGGATTGGCATTATGCTGTCTTTTGCTGCTAGTCCTACCATTGCAAAAAAGATTGGAATTGCTGATAGTTTTTATTTTGTTCGCTGGCATATTATTTTTAGTATTCCGGCATTTTTTACAATGGTAACCATTTCTTTTTTCTCGCTTCGTAATATTCGCCGTTTATGTGCTCTTTTGCTCATTGTAACGCTTGTTCTTATGGTAGCGACCTTATTCTTTGGTCCAGAATTAAAGGGAGCACGGAGATGGATTTCGCTATTTGGTTTTTCTATACAAGCTTCAGAGTTTATGAAACCAGCTTTTGCAGTGATGTCCGCTTGGCTTTTTTCAGAACAGATACGGCGTAGGGGGATTCCTGGCTACACACTTGCTACTGTACTTTATGCTTTTTGTTGTGTGCTCCTTGTTCTACAGCCTGATATTGGTCAAACAATTCTAATAAGTGCAACATGGGGTGGTCTATTTTTTGTTGCTGGTGTGCCCCTTGCTGTTATTTTCCTCTTTGTCATGCTAGGTATTGCAGGAATTGTTTTTGCCTATTTTTCCCTTCATCATGTACGAGAACGTATTAATGGCTTTTTGACAGGTGAAGGTGATACCTTTCAAGTAGACGTCGGACGTGAGGCTATTTTGAATGGAGGATGGTTTGGGCAAGGACCGGGTGAGGGAACGGTGAAACGTATCATTCCTGATAGCCATACGGATTTTGTGTTTTCTGTTGCTGCTGAAGAATATGGTATTATCCTCTGTCTCTTCATTATGATGCTTTTTGGTTTTATTGTTATACGTTCCTTGTATATAGCATCAAATACACGTGATTCATTTATACGTCTTGGCATTACTGGTATAGCGATGATGATAGGTTTTCAATCAGCGATTAATATGGCTGTTAATCTTCATTTGATACCTCCAAAAGGTATGACATTGCCATTTATTTCTTATGGTGGTTCTTCTATGGTGGCGATTGCATTTTCTATGGGAATTTTGCTTAGTTTGACACGTCGCTGGCCAGAAGCCCGCCTTTCAGCTTTTTCTTCTTCTATTTTGGATATTTCCTATGACTGATAAAAAAGTTATTGTTTTGGTGGCTGGTGGTACAGGTGGGCATCTTTTTCCTGCAGAAGCGCTTGCTGTTGAATTAAAGGAGCGTGGATATGATGTTCATTTGGCAACGGATAAAAGGGCTCAATGTTTTGTACGCTACTTTGATGAAGAGCATACACATATACTTTCATCGGCAACATTTACAGGACGCCATCCTTTTGCTCTTATAAAAACATTTTGGGCTTTGTTAAAAGGAATGGGGCAATCGTTGATGCTTTTTTATAGGCTTCGTCCTGTTCTTGTTGGTGGGTTTGGAGGGTATCCTACCTTTCCTCCTCTTATTGTTGCTGTTTTAACGCGGCGCGTGACGTTTATTCATGAGCAAAATGCTATTATGGGGCGTGCCAATCGAGCGTTGGCAGCTTTTGTGCGTGCAATAGCAGGTGGTTTATTATCGCAAGATAATAGTTATGCTCATAAAACATTTTTGACTGGAAATCCTGTGCGTGAGGCTGTTCTCAAAGCAGCAGAAATTCCCTATCATCCTTCTATAGGCGACGAGCCATTTCATTTTTTGGTTTTTGGTGGTAGCCAAGGAGCTTCTGCTTTTTCACGAATTGTTCCAGCAGCGATTGCTTTGTTGGATGATGAGAACCGTAAACGCTTGCGGATTGTGCAGCAAGTTCGAGGTGAAGCTGGAGAGTTAATAAAAACCTATCATCAGATGGGTGTAAAAGCAGAAGTTGCCTCTTTTTTTGATGATATGGCTGAGCGCATGGCGAGGGCTCATTTCATTTTATCCCGTGCTGGTGCTTCATCTGTTTGTGAAATTGCCGTGATTGGTCGACCTGCTTTGCTTGTCCCGTATCCTTATGCTCTTGATCATGATCAGGCAAAAAATGCAGCATTACTTGCTGCTGTGGGAGGTGCTCAAATTATATCAGAAAAAGATTTAGACGCACAAAGACTTGCTTCTCTCTTAACAGAAGCTTGTTGTGCGCCATATTTATTGAGAGAACAAGCACTTGCTGCAAAAAAAGTTGGACAACCTTATGCAACAAGTCGTCTTGCTGATATGATTGAAGGGTTGATTGCAGGGCGATCATTGTCAGATGTAAAAAAGGAGTTTTTTGATGAAAATGCCGCTTAATATAGGTGTTATCCATTTTGTTGGAATCGGTGGTATCGGCATGAGTGGAATTGCGGAGGTTTTTCATAATTTTGGCTATCAAATTCAAGGATCAGATCAAGTTGAGAGTGCAAATGTTGAACGTTTACGGAGAAAAGGGATTAACATTTATATAGGTCATAGCTCTAAAAATTTAGGGGATGCAGAGGTTGTTGTTTTTTCTACTGCCATTAAAAAAACAAATCCTGAATATATTGCTGCAAAAGAAAGGCATTTGCCGCTTGTGAGGCGTGCAGAAATGCTAGCGGAGCTCATGCGGTTTCGTCGTGCGATTGCTGTTGGTGGTACGCACGGTAAGACAACGACTACATCAATGATAGCTGCACTTCTTGATGCAGGTCATTTTGATCCGGTGGTGATTAATGGCGGTATTATTAATGCTTATGGTACAAATGCACGTATGGGTGAAGGTGATTGGATGGTTGTTGAAGCCGATGAAAGTGATGGGACATTTTTGAAGTTGCCTGCTGATATTGCTGTTGTTACCAATATTGATGCTGAGCATTTGGATCATTACGGGAATTTTTCTGCTTTGCGCCAAGCTTTTCGAAAATTTGTAGAGAATGTTCCTTTTTATGGTTTTGCTGTTTTATGTCTTGATCATCCAGAGGTTCAGTCTTTAGCCAGCCGTATTGATGATCGTTGGGTGATTACTTATGGTGCAAATCCACAAGCGGATGTTCGTTTTCTTAATCTTTCGATGGATGGTCAAAAAACGCATTTTGATGTTTTTATTCGTTCACGCAAGACGGGGAGAGAGACTGAGTTGAAAAATTTGATCTTGCCAATGTCTGGTCAGCACAATGTTTCTAATGCGACGGCGGCGATTGCTATTGCCCATGAACTTGGTATTTCAAATGAGTCTATAAAAAAAGGTTTAGCAAAATTTGGTGGAGTAAAACGACGTTTTACACAAACAGGAAGTTGGCATGGTGTTGAAATATTTGATGATTATGGGCATCATCCTGTTGAAATAAAGGCTGTTTTACGTGCAGCGCGTGAAAGTGCAAAAGGACGCGTGATTGCCATTGCACAACCACATCGTTATTCACGTTTGTATCATTTGTTTGATGGGTTTGCTGCTTGTTTTAATGATGCAGATACAGTGCTGATTACGCCTGTTTATGCAGCTGGTGAAGAGCCAATTACTGGTTTTGGTGCTAGAGAATTGGTAGAGCATATTAAAATGGCAGGGCACCGTGATGTACGTTTGATTCATTGTTTAGAAGATGTTGTTTCAATTGTCTCTACGTTTGCTAAATCAGGTGATTATGTTGTTTTTCTTGGTGCTGGCAATATCACGCAGTGGGCTTGTGCATTGCCTCATCAGTTAGCGGTACTTGATAGCGATGATAAATTTTCAACTCATTAATGGTGAAGCGCTGTTGGCGCGATTGCAACCGCTGCTTTGCGGAATAAAAGGCAAACTTATGCCTAATGTCAATATGCGTAAGGTGACATGGTTTCGCACTGGCGGGCTGGCAGAACTTTTTTATCAGCCTGCTGATGAAGCAGACTTAGCTCTTTTTTTACAAAATCTTCCTGAATCTATTCCTGTAACAATTGTGGGGATTGGTTCTAATCTTCTGGTGCGTGATGGTGGGATTCCTGGTGTGGTTATTCGTCTTTCGGCTAAGAGCTTTGGGAAAATACAGCAAGTTTCTCCGAAGTGTTTTTTGGTTGGTGCTGCTGCGGCGGATAAACATTTAGCGATGGCAGCGTTAGAGGCTGAAATTGCAGGTTTTCATTTCTATTATGGCATTCCTGGTGGTCTTGGAGGGGCACTCAAAATGAATGCGGGGGCTAATGGTGTTGAAACAGCTGCGCGTGTCGTTGAGGTTTATGCACTTGATCGTCAAGGACAGCGTCATATCTTGAGTTTAAAAGATATGCACTATTCTTATCGTCGTTGTGATGTTCCTGAAGATTTTATTTTTACAGCTGCTTTATTGGAAGGACATCTAGGAAATAAAGACAATATTCGTGCGGCCATGGATGAAGTTGCTCTTCATCGAGAAACAGTGCAGCCTATTCGTGAGAAAACGGGTGGATCAACTTTTAAAAATCCTGAAAATACATCTGCATGGCGTGTTATTGATGAAGCAGGATGCCGTGGTTTGCGGATTGGTGGAGCTCAAATGAGCGAAATGCACTGTAATTTTATGATCAATGCGGGGCAAGCAACAGGCTATGATCTTGAGATGTTAGGAGAAACAGTACGTGCGCGTGTTTTTGCGCATTCAGCTCATCTTTTACAGTGGGAAATACAACGCATTGGCCAATTTGAACAAGGCCGTATTGTTGCTTCTTTTGACCCATTTCATTGATTGATTCAGAGACATAAAAAAGTACAAATAAAAAATTGAGTCATTTCAAAGAGATAATGAAAAAAATCCATTAAGAATCAATAAATTAACAAAGAAACTCTTGCATCATGTGCTTGAGTCTGATTCATTATGTAAAACGCTAGGTTATTGATTCGTAAGGATAAATCTTAGTATTTTCCGTATATGGTGTTTGTTATTTCTATGTGATCTATATATAGTATGCATAAGGGGATAAGTTGTTATGAAAGATAAGCATATAGCTGTTTTAATGGGAGGCTTCTCTTCTGAACGGTCTGTAAGTTTGTCTTCAGGTACTGCTTGTGCTGATGTTCTTGAAGCGCAGGGATATCGCGTGAGCCGCATAGATGTTGATGGTCATATTGCTTCTATTCTTGAACAATTGCGGCCTGATATCGCTTTTAATGCGTTACATGGGCCATTTGGCGAAGATGGACGTATTCAGGGCATTCTTGAATATTTGAAAATTCCCTATACTCATTCTGGAGTGATGGCGTCGGCGCTGGCAATGGATAAAGGGCGCGCAAAAATTATTGTTGCAAGTGTTGGAGTTTCTGTTGCGCCTTCTTTTGTTATGAGTCGCTTTGCTATTGGGTTATCGCATCCTATGGAGCCTCCTTATGTGATTAAGCCCGTGTGCGAAGGGTCAAGTTTTGGTGTTGTGATTGTAAAAGACGATGCATCTACGCCGCTACGCAATGTTGTAGGAGATGAGTGGGTTTATACAGATGAGGTTATGATTGAAAAATATATTCCTGGTCGCGAACTTACTTGTGCTGTGTTAGGAAATGAAGTGCTCGATGTTTGTGAAGTTCTTCCCGATAAGCATTTTCAATTTTATAATTATGACTCAAAATATAAAACTGGTGGCTCTCTTCACATTTGTCCTGCAAAACTTTCATCAAATATTTACCAAAAGGTGCAAAGAATGTCTTTAGCAGCGCATCAGGCGATAGGTTGTCGAGGTGTTAGCCGTTCTGATTTTCGTTTTGATGAAGAAATAGGAGAATTGGTTTGGCTTGAAATTAATACACAGCCGGGTATGACATCTACCTCTCTTTTTCCTGATATTGCAAAAGCGAGTGGTCGTAGTTATGGCGATCTTGTTCAGTGGATGGTGGAGGACGCGTCATGTATGCGTTGAGTATTAATAAGACAAATGTTCTGATGGAGGTGCCGTTAGTGCCAGTCTTGCCACGACTTTATCGTCGCTTTCTTCGGTTTGTATTTGAGTTTTTCTTTATTAGTGTTCATGTTCCACGTCATTTGGGTTCTTTCGCTGTTGTACTGTTTTTCTTTGTTACGGTTTTTTATGGGCTTTCATCAAGTGGTCAGATGGCAATGATTATGAAGGCCACGGTATCCGATATTGGTTTTGTGGTTACTGATGTTGAGATCAGTGGTAATAAACGTTTGCTAAAACAGGAGATTGTAAAAAAATTAAGACTTGATACTGCTCCATCTATATTCATTTTTAATGTTGATAAGGCGCGTTCCCTTTTAGAAAAGCAAGCTTGGGTTCAATTAGCTAATATTCAGAAGATTTATCCCAACAAAGTGCGTATTTCAGTTGTGGAGCGTGAGCCCTATGCAGTTTGGCAACATGATGGTGTGATGGATATTGTTGATCATACAGGGCGTGTTATTGTGCCCTTTAAAGGAGGGATTGTTCAGGGGCTGCCTCTTATCGTTGGGAGGGGTGCACAAAATTCTGCAAAAATGTTTTTTCAAGCGCTGTCAATATATCCAAAATTGTATAGTCGTGTTCGTGCGTTTGTACGTGTAGGTGATCGGCGTTGGGATCTTGTTTTGGATAATGGGGTCCGTGTTATGTTACCTGAGCAGGGGGCGCTTGAAAGAATTTCTTCTTTGATTGAGACAGATACAGCGCAAAATCTTCTTTCTCGTGATATTTTGACTGTTGATTTGCGCCTTGCTGATCGCATTACTGTTTCTTTGACAGATGAAGCATTAGAACGTCGTCGTGCTGCTGTGGAAGAAGAACGCATTTTAAAGGCAGGAAAGGCAGGAAAACCATGATGTTATTCACATCACATCATGGGGGGGGACGTAAAACACGTTTTTTGACAGTGCTCGATGTTGGCTCAAGTAAGATTGTTTGTCTTATTGCTTGTTTGCGTCCTTTAAAGCATGCGCACTATTTACATGGTCGTACACATTCTATGGAAATTTTAGGTTTTGGAGTGCAACGTTCTCGCGGTATCAAATCTGGTGTTGTGATGGATATGTTTGCAGCAGAGCAATCAATACGCTTGGCTGTTGATGCAGCGGAAAAAATGGCTGGTTTGGTGGTGGATTCGGTGATTGTGAATTTTTCCTCAAGCCGATTACAAAGTGCTCTTATCAATGGCATGGTACGTTTGAATGGTAGTGAAGTAACCAAGCGTGATGTGCGGGTGGCGTTTTCAGAAGTTTCACGCAAAGCTTTTGATGCTGAACGTCATGTCATGCACTCTGTTCCGGTCTCTTATGTATTGGATGGAGATAAAGGGATTTCTGACCCGCTTGGAATGACAGGGGAATGGTTAGGTGTCGATGTGCATGTGGTAACAGCGGAAACTGCATCTTTGCGTAATTTAGAAACATGTATTAATCGTGCACATTTGAGTGTTGAAGCAATGGTGGCAACTCCTTTTGCAAGTGGTCTTGCTGTTTTGATGAATGAGGAAGCACATTTAGGTGCAGCATGTATTGATTTTGGTGGAGGAACAACGACATTTTCAGTATTTTTTGAGGGAAAGTTTGTTCATGCTGATGCTCTTGCTGTTGGTGGGCATCACGTGACTCTTGATGTTGCGCGTGGATTTTCTATGTCTCTTTCTGAGGCAGAACGTTTAAAAGTTGTCTATGGCTCAGCACTTCCTTCAAGTGCTGATGAGAGACATATGATTAGTGTGGCGGAGATTGGGAGTGAACAGCGTGAAACGCAATATCCTCGTGCTGTTCTTGGTCGTATTATTCGTGCACGTGTTGAAGAAATCTTAGAAATGGTACGTGATTGTTTAAATCGTTCTGGTTTTGGTCACATTATTGGTAAGCGTGTTATTTTGACTGGGGGAGCAAGCCAGTTAACAGGATTGCCAGAAATGGCACGTACTATATTGGGAAGAAATGTTCGTATAGGGCGGCCTTTAGGAATTTCAAGGCTTCCTTCTCTTGCAAAAGGGGCGGCGTTTACATCTGCTGTTGGCTTGTTAATTTATCCGCAATTGGTCGGTTTTGAAGACAAGACAACGCAGGCGGTAGTAAATCATTTATCGACGGGCGCGCGTGGATATTTTCAGCGTGTTGGTCAGTGGTTGCGTGAGAGTTTTTAAGTAAGTCTATAAAGGGAAGTTAAATTGCATCGCTTGGGTTTGCGATGTCTTATGAGAAGGAAAAGGAAATGACGATTAATCTGCATCGGCCAGATATCGCGGAATTGAAACCACGCATTACCGTTTTTGGTGTTGGCGGTGGTGGTGGGAATGCCGTGAATAATATGATTAATGCTGGTCTTCAGGGAGTTGATTTTGTTGTTGCAAACACAGATGCACAGGCTTTGGCTATGTCAAAGGCTGAACGTGTTATTCAACTTGGTGCAGCTGTTACAGAAGGTCTAGGTGCTGGCGCTTTGCCAGAAGTGGGGCAAGCGGCTGCAGAGGAATGTATAGATGAAATTATTGATCATCTGGCAGATTCTCATATGGTTTTCATTACTGCTGGTATGGGGGGCGGTACTGGAACTGGAGCAGCGCCGGTGGTAGCTCGTGCAGCGCGTGAGAAAGGTATTTTGACCGTTGGTGTGGTAACAAAACCATTTCAGTTTGAAGGGGCTCGTCGTATGAAAACGGCAGAGGCTGGTATTGACGAGTTACAAAAGTCTGTTGATACATTAATTGTTATTCCTAATCAGAATCTTTTCCGTATTGCCGATGAAAAGACAACTTTTGCTGATGCTTTTGCTATGGCTGACCAAGTTCTTTATTCTGGTGTTGCTTCCATTACGGATCTCATGATTAAAGAGGGCCTCATTAATCTTGATTTTGCTGATGTTCGTTCTGTTATGCATGAAATGGGGCGTGCAATGATGGGGACTGGTGAGGCATCTGGTGAAGGTCGTGCTTTGAATGCGGCTGAAGCTGCTATTGCAAATCCACTGTTGGATGATACTTCTATGCGTGGTGCTCGTGGCTTACTTATTTCCATTACGGGTGGTCGTGATATGACACTCTTTGAAGTGGATGAGGCTGCTAATCGTATTCGCGAAGAAGTAGATGCGGATGCGAATGTTATCTTTGGTGCCATTGATGATGAGTCACTAGAAGGTGTTATTCGCGTATCTGTGGTTGCAACGGGTATTGATCGTGAGATAAGTGATGTGATCCAGCCTTCTCATCCTCAAATACAAAGACCTGCAGCTGCGGTGCGTAAAAGCGATTCTGGGATATCGCAGAGTTCTTTTCATGTCCAGTCACCTCCTTTGCGTTCTGAGTCAATGGTAGAAGTGATAGAAGCGCTTGAAATAGAAAAAGCGAAATCAACGGGAGAACAGTTCCGTCCTAAAAGTCAAATTTTTGTACAGCCTGCAGATGATGTTGTTGCGCGAAATAGCAATGCCTCTCCTTATGGATCAAGTGTTGTGCATGGGCAGATGTCAAATGCACCACGTATGCAAGTTAATCGTGGTTCGCAGGCATCGATGGTCGCGCCAGTGAGCATGGAAGCAACGGCGCATGTTCTTGATGAGATGTCAGGAATTGTACAGCAGAAAGAGAAGCAAGTACAACAAAGGCAAGCACAACAAATGCAGCCGCGTTCTCCTATGCGTATGCCTGAGTTAAAAGATTTTCCTCCTGTTGCGCATAGTCAAGGTGAGAGGTTAGTGGCTAGCGAGCAGGGACCTCGCAATCTTTGGCAGCGTTTGAAACAGAGTTTAACACATCGTGAGGAAATTGAGCCAGAAGCTAAGTTGGAGCCTGCTGTGAAATCTTCTCAGCAGCAAGAAATGCATGGTTATAATAAAAAATCTCAGGTACTTCCTCAAGATGCTTCTGTGTATGTTCCGCGTCGTTCTGGTGAGTTGCACCCTCATGTGCCGCAAGATCAGCGCACTTTTATAAGTGAAGAAGATCAGTTGGAAATACCAGCGTTTTTGCGCCGTCAAGCAAATTAATTGGCAAAAAATGAAAGAGGAAATTTGGATATCCCTTTGTATATAGTGTATAAAAACTTTTTAGAGTAGAGTATACTACCCTTTTGGGAAAAATGCTCTGTTTTTATAGACCCGCTTAGTAATAGGCGGGTTTATTATTTGCTATGTATATCATTTTTATGGCTTTATAAATATTTTTAAAAGGCGTAAAAATAATTCAATAAAGTGACGTGATGAAGTTGGTGCAAAAATATCAGTCTACTCTTAAAAAAGCTGTGGCATTTAAGGGCTATGGTGTGCATAGTGGGTGTTTGTCTATGGTGAAGGTCTGCCCAGCTGAGATAGGGCATGGTATTGTTTTTAAGCGTTGTGCATTGAATGGAACAGAGCAGAGATTTCAGGCGCATGCATCGCAAACAGGAGCGACTGAATTATCAACAGTGCTTGGGCATGGAGAGTTCAGAATTGAAACAATAGAACATTTGATGGCTGCAATCGCTGCTTATAATTTGGACAATCTTATTATTGAAGTGTCGAGCCATGAGATTCCTATTTTGGATGGTTCTGCTTGGCAATATTGTCAAGCTTTTGAAGAAGCTGGCATTATACAGCAGAATGCTTTGCGTTCTTATTTCATTATAAAAAAGCCGCTGCGGGTTGAAATAGGTGGTGGAATCGCTGAGTTTTTGCCATTTGATGGGCGTCGTTTTGATATAACGATCTCTTTTTCCTCTGCTGCTATCGGTAAACAACATTTTAATTTTGATCTCACTACAAAAGGATTTCGAGATGATTTGTCGCGCGCACGTACTTTTGGTTTTGTCAAAGACGTGGAAAAATTATGGGTTTCCGGAAAGGGGATAGGCGCGTCTTTAGAAAATTCTCTTATTATTGGTGTTGATGATAAAATCATGAATTCAGAGGGGCTCTATTGGAAAAATGAATTTGTTCGGCATAAAATGTTGGATGCGGTCGGTGATACCGCTTTGCTTGGAGCACCTTTTATCGGATTGTTTCGTTCCTATTGTAGTGGGCATAAAATTAATTCGCAATTGGTGAAAGCTGTGTTAGCAGACGAATCATGTTACGAAGAAAGCTTTTTGTAGGATGGGTAGAAAAAATGAAAAGATTTTCTTAAGAGACTATTTCATTTTTAAGGGGATGATTGACCTAAGCTACTAAATTGGTTAGTGGATTTTAAAGTGATATGGTATAAAAACCTTTAATAAATAATTTTTGCTACAAGGTGACATTTTCTGGAGGCCGGAAGAACTATGATAAAATCTCATGTATGTATTGAAAATATGGCATATAGGAAATCTAATATTGTACGCAAGGTATTGGGGGTGGTGCTTTTAGGAAGCACTTGCATGTTAGCAGGTTGTTTATTTAAAGAAAAGAATACCCTTAGTCCATCTGCATATGTTTTAAAAATGGATCCACCAGATGTTCTCTATAATCAAGCACTTGCTAGCCTTGATAGTGGGCGCCTTGCGGATGCATCAAAAAAGTTTCTTACGATTGAAAAGCAATATGCTTATACTGATTGGGGGCGTAAGTCCTTAGTGATGGGAGCTTTTACAAATTATCGACTCGGCAAATATGATGATTCAATCAATATGGCTCAGCGCTATATTACTCTTTATCCAGAGGCAAGTGACTCCGCTTATGCCTATTACATTATTGGTCTTTCTTCTTTTCGTCGCATTCCTGATGTTACGCGAGATCAACATGATACGAAACGTGCTATTGCTGCTATGCAGCTTCTCATAGAGCGTTATCCGAATTCTGAATATGTCAAGGATGCGAAAGATAAAATACGTTTTGGGCGGGAGCAGCTGGCTGGTAAAGAGATGCAGATTGGCCGTTACTATGAGGAAGGTCGCCGCTATCTTGCTGCAAGCAGAAGATTTCGTACTGTGGTTGAGGAATATTCCGATACAAATCAAGTTGAAGAGGCACTTTTCCGTTTGACAGAGGTTAATCTTGCTCTTGGTTTAACTGCAGAAGCGCAAACAGCAGCAGCTATTTTAGGACGTAATTATCCAAAAAGTGAGTGGTATAAATTTTCTTATAATTTATTGCAAAAAAATAGTATATCGCCACAGGAGCATAAATCTTCTTGGATCTCACATGCTTTGAGTGGTGGTAAGAATAAGGCACGTTGATTTTATATGCTGGTACAGCTTTCGATTCATAATATTGTTTTGATCGAAACGCTCGATATTCATTTTACAGCGGGGTTATCGGTTTTAACTGGTGAAACGGGTGCTGGGAAGTCTATTCTCCTTGATGCTTTGTCGCTAGCTCTTGGGGGGCGAGGTGATGCTTTGCTTGTGCGTCATGGTGCTGCCCAAGGGCAGGTGACGGCTGTTTTTGATGTACCTGTTTCACATCCTGTGCGTCAGCTTATTCGTGAGAATGATTTTGATGATGAAGGCGATATTATTTTACGGCGTGTGCAATCAAGTGATGGTCGTAGTCGTGTTTTTATCAATGATCAGGTGGCTAGTGTTGCGTTGATGCGTAGTGTTGGCCGTATGTTGGTTGAAATTCATGGACAGCATGATGACCGTGCGCTTGTTGATGTTGCTACACACCGCCAGTTATTAGATGCTTTTGGTGGGCTTGAAAATGAAGTAGAAAATTTGCGTCGCTGCTATCGGATTTGGCGTGAGTTTGAAGAGCGTTTGCAACAACAGCGTATTAAAGTAGAGAATGCTGTGCGTGAGGCTGATTATCTTCGTGCGTGTGTGGAAGAGCTTGAAAAGCTTGATTTTCAAGTTGGTGAAGAGGAAGCCCTTTCTCTTCGTCGTGCAGATATGCTGAAATTAGAAAAAATAGCGGCGGATATTAAGGAAGCAGATGATCTTTTAGGGGGGCCAAAATCGCCAATTCCAGTTCTTTCCAATTTAGTGAGGCGTTTAGAACGGAAAATCTCTGAGGCGCAAGCGTTGATTGCACCTGTGGTGAAATCCATTGATGAGGCATTGCATGCACTTGCAACAGCGCAAGAAGGCATTGAAACAGCAATGAGGGCATTGGATTTCGATACAGGTGAATTGGAACAGATAGAAGAGCGCCTTTTTGCTCTTCGGGGATTTGCTCGTAAACATCACGTTTCTGCAGATGAATTGGTTCAGTTGCATGATAAAATGGCTGCGGAACTCGCTGGCTTTGAAGAAGCTCAGAGCACGTTAATGCGTTTAGAAGATGAGGCAGGGCAAGCACAGAAAGATTATGATACATTGGCGCAAGCGCTGTCAATAAAGCGTCGAGAAGCAGCAAATCGTTTGTCTGAAAGCGTTATGGCTGAGTTGCCAGCATTAAAATTGGAAAAAGCAGAATTTATCGTTGAAATGCAAAGTGATGCTGAAAAGCGTACCGCAGAGGGGATAGATCGTATTGAGTATTGGGTTCGAACAAACCCTGGTACACGAGCAGGACCAATGCTCAGTGTGGCTTCTGGCGGTGAATTGTCTCGTTTTTTATTGGCATTAAAGGTTGTGTTGTCTGATCGTGGTTCAGCTCCCACATTGATCTTTGATGAGATTGATACGGGGGTTGGTGGAGCTGTTGCTGCTGCCATTGGACAACGGCTGCAGCGTTTATCAGAAAGTACTCAGGTTTTTGCTATTACGCATGCGCCGCAGGTAGCATCTAAAGCACATAGTCATTTTCTTATTTCAAAGATGGAAAGTGATGATAAAGGTCGCTTTGTTACGGGTGTTCATAAAATGGAGGAGCATGAGCGTGCGGAAGAAATTGCCCGCATGTTGGCAGGAGAACAGATTACAGAAGAGGCACGTGCAGCGGCTCAGAAGCTTCTTGCATAGATATAATTGATAAGCGATATTTTAATCGCTTATCAATTATATTATTGGGGAGCATGTGTTCGTTTGGATTCTATTCGTAATAAGGCACTGAAATTCTTATGACCATAGCTTATCATTTGGAATAGATTTTATGAACAAGGATGCAATTAAAAACTTAACTGTTCTTGAAGCAGAAAGTGAATTGGAGTGGTTGGCAAAAGAGATTGCACGTCACGATCTGCTTTACAATACTAATGATCAGCCTGAAATTTCTGATGCAGAATATGATGCTCTTCGTCGGCGGAATGCAGAAATTGAATCTTTCTTTCCAGAGCTCATTCGTGAAGATTCTCCTTCACATAGAGTTGGTGCACCGATTTCTGAAAAATTTGAAAAATCTGTTCATGTACAGGCGATGCTTTCTCTTGATAATGCATTTAGTTTTGAAGATGTCAGTGAATTTATTGAGCGCGTTCGTCGTTTTTTACGACTTCCAGAAACACAAATTTTGGAAATAACGGCTGAACCGAAGATTGATGGTTTATCTTTATCTTTGCGTTATGAGAAAGGAAAACTTGTGCGGGCCGCAACACGTGGTGATGGATATGTAGGTGAAAATGTCACTGCGAATGCGCGAACAATTTCTGATATTCCAAAAATATTGCAAGGTAATTTTCCTGATATTCTTGAGGTTCGTGGTGAAGTTTATATGGGACGGGAGGATTTCCAAGAGCTTAATATGAATCAACAGGGAGAGAGAAAATTAGCTTTTGCTAATCCTAGGAATGCTGCAGCAGGTTCGCTACGACAGCTTGATTCACGGATAACCGCAAGTAGAAAGCTTAAATTTTTTGCTTATGCTTGGGGTGAAGTAAGTGAAATGCCGGCAGAAAGTCAAATAGGGATGATGAAAAAGCTAAGAGAATATGGCTTTATTATCAATCCATTCACAAAAGTTTTTAAGACATTAAAAGAGATTATTTCATATTATCATGATATCGAAGAGCTTCGTCATTCCTTAAGTTATGATATTGATGGGATTGTTTATAAAGTTAATGATTTGATGCTACAGGTGCGTTTGGGGTTTGTTTCTCGTTCGCCACGTTGGGCAATTGCGCATAAATTTCCAGCAGAAAAAGCTATGGCGCTTTTGGAAGGCATTGATATTCAAGTAGGTCGAACTGGAGCATTAACCCCTGTTGCGCGTCTTGCACCTATTACCGTTGGTGGAGTGGTGATTACCAATGCAAGTTTGCATAATGAGGATTATATTAAGGGAATTGGTCATAAAGGAGAGCCAATTCGTGAAGGGCGTGATATACGTGTAGGCGATACAGTGATTGTACAGCGTGCTGGTGATGTGATCCCTCAAATTGTTGATATTGTTGCTGCAAAGCGTCCAAAAAATGCTTCTGCTTTTGTTTTTCCTCACTTATGTCCCGCTTGTGGGAGTCATGCCGTTCGTGAAGTGGGTGAAGCTGTGCGTCGATGCACAGGGGGGCTTATTTGTCCTGCACAAGCGATTGAGCGTATTCGTCACTTTGTTTCGCGTAATGCCTTTGATATTGAGGGACTTGGAAAAAAACAGGTGGAGTTCTTTTTCCGTGCTCAAGACGAGACGCTTTGTATTCATACACCAGCTGATATTTTTACTTTACAACGGCGCCAAGAAAAATCTTTGACACGTTTAGAAAATATGGAAGGTTTTGGTACTGTTTCAGTTCGTAAACTGTATGATGCCATTAATGCGCGCCGAAAAATTCCTTTAAGCCGCTTTTTGTTTGCATTAGGAATTCGTCATGTTGGTGAGGTTAATGCACGACGCCTTGCGCGCGCCTATCAAAATTATTTTGCTTTCGAAACTGCCGCTATGGCAGCGATTATGCCATGTGATAAGGAAAATGAACAAGGTAATGAGGCTTGGATAGAGCTTACTAGCATCGAAGGGATCGGACCACAGGTAGGGAGCGCAATTATTGATTTTTATCAAGAAGCGCATAACCGTGAGGTTTTGTCTGTTTTGCTGCATGAAGTAATGCCTCTTGATGAAGAACTCGTGATGACAGATTTTTCACCAATAGCAGGAAAGATCATTGTTTTTACAGGAACTTTGACACGAATGTCACGCGATGAAGCAAAAGCGTTAGCAGAACGATTAGGTGCAAAGACTTCAGGTTCTCTTTCTAAAAAAACGGATCTTCTTGTTGCAGGAATTGGAGCAGGATCGAAGTTAGCTAAAGCACAAGAATTAGGTGTTGAGGTTATAGATGAAGAGACTTGGCTGCAGTTGATTGCGTGACATTACGTTTAAAGTTTTTCCTTCAAGAATGATGAATACACCAATATTATCATTCATCTCATGTAAAACATTGCTTGCGCTTGTGTACTATCATGAGAATGCTGATACTCTCTTTCTTCTCTTGAGATTGTTATGTTCTCTTTTATTTTGTGAAGAATTTTGATTTGTGAATATTCTAAATACGACTATTTGTATAAGGGGCTGTTCTTATATTCTTTGATGAAAATTCTGTATTTTTCTTAAAAAAGAGAAGAGGGAGTTTTTTTACAGAAAGAGTAAAAGTTGTACGCTACTTTACTTAAAGAGGCATTGTTGCTTCTTTTGCCCATTCTTTATCTTCTTCATTCAAGTAAGGTGCATTAACCTGATAAACATGTGCATGGTAGTCGTTGAGCCATTGCCGCTCCTCTAGTGTTAAAAGCTCTGAGAGGATTAAGCGTCGATCAATGGGACAATTTGTGAGTGTTTCGAATGAGAGCATTTCTATATCTCCACCATTAATTTTTTGTGCTGGTTTTACGATCATCAAATTTTCAATACGAATTCCAAAAGCACCTTCGCGGTAATATCCAGGTTCATTAGAAATAATCATTCCGGGGATCAATTCTTGGCACCCATTGCGTGAAAGATTTTGTGGTCCTTCATGAACAGAGAGATAAGATCCAACTCCATGACCAGTGCCATGGGCATAATCAAAACCTGCTTTCCATAAGGCGATACGTGCTAGAGCATCAATGTCTTGTCCGCGTGTACCTTTTGGGAATTGTGCGGTTGAAAGAGCAATCATGCCTTTGAGGACAAGAGTGAAACAGCGTTTTTCTTCTTCTCCAATATTCCCAATTGCTACTGTGCGTGTGACATCTGTCGTGCCATCACGATATTGTCCACCTGAATCCACAAGATAAAGTTCACCAGCATTGAGTTGTTTATTTGTTTGAGTCGTTACACGATAATGAACAATGGCACCATTTGCTCCTGCTGCTGAAATCGTATCAAAAGAGAGGTCTTCAAGTTTTTCTCCCATTTCTTTTGCTGTTGTTGTGCGAAATTCTTCTAATTTTTGAGCTGCAGAAATTTCATTTATAGACCCTAGTGTTTGTTTATCTAACCAAGAAAAGAAACGCGTAAGGGCTACACCATCGCGCAGGTGTGCTTTGCGTGCACCGTTTAGTTCTGTACCATTTTTAATGGCGCGTGGTAGAGCAGCAGGATCAGTAAGCTTAATAAAAGAGCTTTCTTGTTCTTCAATAGTGGTGCGTAATTTTTCGCATGTTAGTCGTGGATCTAAGGCAAAAATTGTTCCCTTTTGAACATAATCTTTAATCTTTGGAATAAGCTGTTCTGGTTCATATAATTTTGCATAACGTTCCAGATATTGTTTTTGTTCTATACCTAATTTTGTGCTGTTAATGAATAAGGCGGGCGTTTCTTTGATAAGAATGAGAGCAAAACAAAGGGCAAAAGGTGTGTTGGAAACATCATTGCCACGTATATTGAATGTCCATGCAATAGAGGAGGGGTCTGTAAAAATAAAAGCATTTGCATTGGCTTGCGCGATATTTTTGCGAATCAGGGACAGCTTCTCATCGGTATTATATCCTGCATATTTGAGAGGATGAATCGATAAGGTAGATTGCGGTAATGGTGGTTGATCATGCCAGATAAGATCAATGGGATTTTTTTGGACTGTTATGAGTCTTCCACTTGCGTTTATTTCTAATGCTTTTTTCAATGTATCTATAGCTGTAATGGTGTGGAGCCATGGATCAAAGCCAATAGAAAGCTTGTGCCCATTTTTTTCAAGCCATTGTGAAGGTGGGTAAGTTATGAGATCTTCATACTCAAAAATATCAGGATCAGTTTGTTGGCGAACTTGGAGTTTATAGCGCCCATCTGTAAATATGATGGCTTTGTTTTTTAAAATGAGTGCGATGCCTGATGATCCAGTAAAGCCAGTAAGCCAGCTAAGACGTTGAGCATGTGGGGGGACATATTCTCCTTGATGTTCATCTGCACGTGGGACAAGAAAGCCATCTAGTCCGAGGTGATCGAGTTCTTTACGAAGTGAGGTAATACGCTTGAGAGCATAAGTGGGATTTGTTGTTGCTTCAAAAGATTGATACATAACAACGTTCTTTCTTTTATTTTAAGTGTATCGTAACCCATTCTTGACGGTGGTATGTTTCAATGTGTTGTAGACCTTGTTTGACATAAGTTTCCAATACAGAGGCGTGTTGCTCTTCAAGAATTCCAGAGAGTATAAGTGATCCGCCTTTTTGGAGTGCTTGTACCATTTCTGATGCAAGTTCAATGAGTGGATTGGCAAGGATATTGGCAACGATGAGATCAAAGGGGGCTCGTGATGAAATTTTATCATGAGCAAAACCTGTTGCTGTAACAGCTGTAATATATTCTTTTACCCCATTGAGCTCAATATTATGTTGTGCAACTTTGATAGCGATTGGGTCAATATCGGATGCAAGTATAGCAATAGGTTTGAGTTTTGCCATGCCAATGGCTAAGACCCCACTTCCAGTACCAAGATCAAGGGCATTTTGTGGATTTTCATTTTTCATCACTTTGGCAATCATTTCCAAACAACCAGCTGTTGTTCCATGATGTCCGGTACCAAAAGCTTGATTAGCTTCAATTTCAATAGGTAAAACATTCAGTGGAATGTCGCTTCGGTTATGGCTCCCATGTAAAAAAAAGGACCAGCATACACTGATTTTAGTCCTTCTAGACTTTTTTGTACCCAGTCAATATTGGGTAAAATTTCATAGTTAATTTTATTGGGATCTATAGAAAGGATCTGTGCAAAACGTTTTGAGGCATTCTCTTGGTTTTCTTTATCTACATAAAGTGATAGTTCATACACAGCATTTTTCTCATCTACTTCTGCAAGCGCAAGAGGATATCCTTCTTCGTCAAAGGCTGTTTCTATAAGCGTATAAAATCGTTTTGCTTCATTTTTTAAAGCAGTATAATATAGACGAACTTGCTGTGACATCCTGTTCTTTCTTTATAAACATAATCGGCTTTTTATTTAGTTTGAGACAAGTTTCTTTAGCCGTTCAATAGCAATCTCGTCTTTTAATTCATTGTCATCCTCTTTGGGTTCATAAGGAATAATACCAGCTAATTTGCCACCTTTTTTGAGCAAAAAAATTGCTGCTGTGTGATTATAAGTGTAGTTTCCATCTCTTCCCGATACTTTTTCAGCAAAGATATTAAAAGAATTGACCATTTTATGAACTTTTTCAGGCTCTCCACTTATACCAATAATCTTATTGGTAAAATTGCTGAGATAATCATGGAGTATTTTCGGTGTATCTCGTTCAGGATCAACGGTAACAAACCATATTCCTAATTTATCAGCTTTTGGTCCAAGAGCAGTTAACCATCGATCAAGATTGATCAGTGTGGTAGGGCAAACCTCGGGACACATAGTGAAGCCAAAAAAAATAATTGAAGGCTTGCTTCGAATATCAGCTTCAGTGATAGTTTTTCCATTAGAATCAGTAAGCGTAAAATTATCACCCAAAGGCTTATTTTTTAATGCATCATAAAAAAAAATGCCTGCAAGAAATATAATTGTTAGCCCTAAGATGCGTATGACGTTTTTCATGTTTTACTCTCTCAGATATGCAGGAAAATTGTAACATTAGCCGGTTTATTTTGCAATCTTTGTTTCATGAGAGTGAGCTTCGTATCAATACAACAGAACGATTGCATGATTGCAAATTGGGGTGCTATGTAGAAATTAATGAACGGGTGATTTTGCGTGATAACGGTTGGAGATTTTTTTTACTTTGAGCATAACAGTAAAGTTATTTATAGCGATATTGGGTGTTTTCATTCTATTGCATCTCATGTTCGTATAAATACGCTAGAGCATCCTATGGGACGCCTTTCAACACATAAAATAACATATCGTCCTAACGAGTATTTTCACTATATGCTGTGAGATCATTCCCTTCGTGAAGAGTGTTGTACAAAACGTGTTATTATTGGGCATGGTACTATCGTTGGTGCTAATACTGTTATAACAAAAGATGTTCCTCTTTATATGATTGTTGCTGGTATTTCCGCAAAGCCATTGTGGATACGTTTTTCAAAGAGGATGATTCAGGCACTTTGCTTGATATGTAAAATCTTCCAATCGAGATTTTTATTCACAAATGGAAGTAGTGAAAATAAAATGAAAAAATGTTTTTTGTTAGAAAAGATAATTTCATTAGGCTTTGCTTACAAAATTATCGAGTACGCGCTTTTCTCCAGCTTTTTCAAATACAATGGTTAGCTTATGGTTGTCTATTGCTGTGATACAACCATAACCAAATTTTATATGAAAAATCCGATCATTGATTGAAAAATCTGAAGGAGATTCAGAGATTGATTGGGCAATAACTTTTCCTTCCATGTTTTTTTGTGCACGTTTCCATCCTGATTTGGAATAATCATTATAAAAGGGATTTTGCTGTTTAAAGTGCGATTTCCCATAACCACCATAAGATGTCTCCATTTCCATTAATTCTATATGTTCTGCTGGTAATTCACTTAGAAAACGGGAGGGGAGTGCTGGTTGCCAAAATCCATGAATTCTTCGATTGGATACAAACCATATATGCAAATGTTTTTTTGCTCTTGTTAGTCCTACATAAGCTAGTCTGCGTTCTTCTTCTAAACCTGAACGGCCTCCTTCATCTAATGAGCGCTGATGAGGGAAAAGTCCTTCTTCCCAGCCAGGAAGAAAAACTGTTTCAAATTCAAGCCCTTTGGCTGAATGAAGAGTCATGATGTTGACTGCGTCGGTATTTTCATTATTTTCAGCGTCCATTACTAGTGCAACATGTTCTAAAAAGCTATGAAGGCTTTCAAATTGCTCCATAGAACGGATCATTTCTTTGAGATTTTCTAATCGCGTTGGTGCTTCTGGTGAGCGATCTTCTAGCCACATCGCTGTGTAGCCTGATTCATCAAGGATTGTTTCGGCAAGTTCTCTATGAGGGGTATATTGCAGCATATTTTGCCAGCGGCGAAAGTTTTCAATCATGCTTCGCAATGAACTGCGTGCTTTGGGTTTTAGCTCATCTGTTTCAATTATTGCTGCGGCAGCGGAAAAGAGAGGAATAGCGCGTGCATGTGCACTTTCATAGAGGGTGCGTAAGGTTGCGTCTCCCAAGCCGCGTTTAGGCGTGTTGATAATACGTTCAAAGGCTAAGTCATCTGCTGGTTGAACAACAACGCGCAGATAAGCCATAGCATCACGTATTTCCATTCGTTCATAAAAGCGTGGGCCGCCAATGACGCGATAGTTAAGACCAAGTGTGACAAAGCGGTCTTCAAATTCACGCATCTGGAATGATGCACGCACCAATATAGCTATATGATTTAATGAATGTCCGGCTTGTTGTAGACGTTCAATTTCTCCTCCAATTGCGCGCGCTTCCTCTCCCGAATCCCATGCAGCATGAATTTTTACTTTTTCTTCTTCTACATTTATTTGATCAGAAAAAAGTGTTTTTCCAAGTCTTTCTTGATTATGAGAAATGAGATGAGAAGCGGTTTTGAGAATGTGTGATGTTGAGCGATAATTGCGTTCTAAACGAATAATTTTTGCAGGAGGAAAATCTTTTTCAAAACGCAATATATTATCAACTTTAGCCCCACGCCACCCGTAAATAGATTGGTCATCATCACCAACACAACAAAGGTTGACATGTTGTTCTTTAGATTGTTGTGCCAAAAGGCGAAGCCAAAGATATTGTGCTGTATTCGTATCTTGATATTCATCCACAAGAATATAGCGAAATTTAGAATGATATTCGCGAAGAATGTCTGGATTATATTGAAAGATAGAGATAGAATGAAGTAGAAGGTCGCCAAAATCACAGGCATTAAGGCTTTTTAATCTATCCTGATAGCTATGATAAAGTTTGCGTCCCATACCGTTGCCAAAAGAATGGGCGTCGCTTTCTGAAATGCGTTCTGGTGAAAGCCCTTGATTTTTCCAAGAATCAATCATTATAGCGAGATTTCGTGCGGGCCAGCGCTTATCGTCTAATCCTTCAGCTTGAATAAGCTGTTTTAAAAGTCGAAGGACATCATCGCTATCAAGAATAGTAAAGTTGCTTTTTAAGCCAACAAGTTCTGCATGGCGGCGTAGGATTTTTGCGCCGGTGGAGTGAAAAGTTCCAAGCCAAGGCATTCCTTCAACAATTTCACCAATGAGTTCACCAATACGCATTTTCATTTCCCTCGCTGCTTTGTTGGTGAAAGTTACAGCAAGTATTTGCTTGGGAGAGGCAAGCCCTGAGCTCAAAATGTGAGAAATGCGGGTCGTTAAAACACGTGTTTTTCCAGTACCAGCACCTGCCAGAACTAACAGAGGCCCTTGTGTATTCATCACAGCTTGTTGCTGTTCGGGATTAAGTTGTTCCAAATAATCGGCATCACATTGTGTAGTATGAGCAACTAACCTAGAGTTATTTTCATGCTTTGGAGGCAGGGCTTCATCTTCGAAAAATGGTATGTCATCGAAAAAACTATTCATTATATCTTCTCGTGTAGTATTTTTTTCATCTGAGTGCTAGACCTAAAAAAATATTTTCTTAAAAAAGCCGCAACATCTTCCGTTGAATAAGAAGACAAAGATTATAAAAAATAAAACGAGTATTAAAGGTGTTGAGTAAGAACGCTTTGGAGTGCGTAAACGCGTAATGAAGCCGAAAGACTCACTTTTTGTGGTCTTTTGCTGTCAATATCTGTGATAATAAAGGCTAAGGATTTTCCTTTTCTATGTGCGATGGCTTTGAGAATGTTTAGAAATGGTTGCTCTAAAGACACGCTTGTTGTGTGTCCACCAACTCGTACGGATATTTTTCGTGGTATCACTTTTGACCAATCAATAAGGTTGTTTTCGTGCATTTTTTACTCTTATTCGTCGTACCATAAACGATTTTGATCAAGAAATTTTTGCATTTTTAAATTTTCTTTTTTATCAAAAAGTTTTTCAGCTTTTGTTCGTCCAAAACGATAGCGATTTTCTTCTGCATAGACAGCTTTTTCTGCACGTTTTTTTTGTTTTCGAAATTGGCGAAGGTTAATCGGTTTAGTCATGAGAAATTTATTTTTTCCTAAAAGAATCTAATGAGACAACATCAGCACTTTGTTTGGCATCATTGTTTGAAGTCTCTTGACTTGTACTGGAATTTTGTTCTTTTATAAGTGTATTTTCTTTTTTTGTTTGTCCGATAGAATGATAGGTGTGGATGATGTATTTTCTGAGTTTTTATTCTCTCCAGGGGCAAGATTTGAGGGGAGATCAAATGCTGCTTCAAATGACGCTATAGGATCATAAAATACTTGGATAGAAGTAAAAGGAATCACAAGCTTTTCGCTAATTTCTCTAAAGGAAAGTGTTACTTCGAAGGCATTTTCCGAAACGCTTAGATCTCTAAACTGATGTTGTAATACAATTGTCATTTGTTCTGGATAACGATTTTTAAGCCGAGGAGAGATTTTCACGTCTGGAGCATTTGTCAAAAAAGTAATAAAAAAATGGTGATTTCCTGGAAGACCTGCTTTAGCAACTTCCGACAAAACTTTACGGATAACTCCACGAAGCGCATCCTGAACAAGAATATCGTAACGGATTTGATCTTGAATCATCGAATATTCCTTTTATTTCACGCGAAAGATGAGCGTGCGCAATATTGTGCAATAGAATGTATTTTAAAGCTAGCAATATTTTGTCTACGATGCATCTAAATTAACCAAAAAAATATGAAATTTTATGAAAAATAATATTTGATAATCAATAATATCAACAAATGTGAAGGCTTCTGTTGCCAGGTGCCTTCGAACCCCGCTTAAACCTGCGACGGTTTAAGGCTTATTTTGAAACATTCGCACTGCATTAAGCAGCGAGACGTGCTTCCGCATAGTTGTCATTTGCAACTACTCATTTAGTCCGATAACGGTGGTACTATGCCGAGTAAAAGAGCGATCTTTACGCCTTTGTCGATCCTATTTCGCCCCCACCAAAATATGATCAATAGAGATTATATTTTGGTGGAGGCGCCGGGTACCGCCCCCGGGTCCAATAGGTTTATTTCATCGTCCATTTATTACCATAGCTGATAAGCCAGCTCTTTAAATATAGATGAAGAACAGCCTTTCGGAAAGGGGGGGTTGTTAATATTTTAAATCCTCTAATTATTTAACTTATGAGCTATATATCGCGGTTGTGGAGTACGGCCGTTTATTCTTGGAGAGGAGATGGCACAAAATGACAAATGATCTAGCAGATATTAAATTATATGATCAAAATCCCGATGAAGCTGCAGTGGAGCGGCTTGGGCATCGTTTAGCTTTGGTGATGAAAAAACAAGATGCATCGCTTGTTGCTACATCGGATCCAAAAGAAGTAGAACGTGTTGAAAAATGGGCTCGAGATGTCTTAGGTGCTCATGCGCAAAGTGCTAAAGAAGCTGTTTTAAAAGTTGCAGAAATGATGTCTGGAGCTCGCAGAAAAAGCCGCATGACTTTTTATTATTTGCTAGCCAAGCAATTAAATGCACTTCATAAAGTTTAAACAATAGCGAAATCGTTTATGCAATTATTATAAAAAAAGCCCAAGTAATTGGGCTTTTTCATTTCATGTGGGAAGTTTTAATGGGGTCCATCTTCTTGAAGATATCCCCCTTTACTCATATCCGGTATAAAGAGGGTGGCTATGAATGCGATGATCATCACGCCAGTTACGTAAAAATAAAAGAGTGATTCATGCCCCATATTTTTTAATCCAAGTGCTACGTATTCGGCAGAACCACCAAATAATGCATTACCAATAGCATGAGAGAGACCAACTCCCAGTGCTCGTACTGAAGAGGGGAACATTGCTGATTTTACGACACCAGAGATGGATGTATACATGCTCATAATACAGAGTATGCCAATAATAGCTGATAGCGCAATCCATTTATTATCTGTGTGACTGATTATGAGAAGTCCAGGAATTGTAAAGAGAGTAGAGAGTGCACTCCAAATGATAAGTAAATTTCTTGTCCCAATTTTATCAGCTAGGATACCAAATATGGGTTGGAGTAATATGAAAATAAAGAGTGCCGCGGTCATTATAGTTGTAGCTGTATGTTTATCAAAGCCGGTGGTTGTAATCAGATATTTTTGCATATAAGTCGTACAGGTGTAAAATGTGAGAGATCCTCCAGAGGCGAAGAGAACAATCACAAAAAAAGCTTTTGTGTGTTTGCTTAGAAGCTCTTTAAGACTCCCAGTTTGTTTTCTAGAACGGCTCTCTTTGGTGGTTGTTTCATGAAGCGAACGACGTAGATAAAGTGCAACTATTGCTGCTAATCCACCAATCGCAAAAGGAATACGCCAGCCCCATGTTCTTAATTGGTCGTCTGTTAGATAAAGTGCTAAAATGAATATAATAAAACTGGCTAAAAGTTGACCAGTAATAAGTGTGCCGGATTGGAAAGAAGCAAAGAGACCGCGGTGATTTTTAAGGGAAATTTCACTTATATAAGTTGCAGCTGTACCATATTCACCACCTGCTGAAAGTCCCTGCATCATTCGGATTAGGAGCAGAAGAATTGCTGCAGTTCTCCCTAAAGTTTCATAAGTGGGAAGTATAGAGATGAGAAAAGAGCCTCCACACATCATAAGAATGGATATGAGCATTGAGCGTTTGCGTCCATAACGATCAGCAATAAAGCCAAAAAGCCAACTTCCGATTGGACGCATTAGAAAACCAATAAAGAAAATTGCTGCAGTTCGTAAAAATTGGGTAACAACATCGCCATCTGAAGGAAAAAATTGTGGTGCAAAGTAAATCGATGCAAATGAGTAGACGTAAAAATCATACCATTCTACCAGATTTCCTGATGCGCTGGATATGATAGCAAAAACACGTTTTCTTGTACTATGTTGTATTAAAGTTGTTTCATTTCTCATGAATTATTCCCCTCTATAGATTTATAGTTTTATTTTTTTATTTAAAGTTGTTTACGATTTGTATCATCAAAATTCAATTGTGTAATGTAATTTATCGTGAAAATTCTTTGAGGCGGCTTAATTGGGTTAACTGTTCATGTCTTTTAAAATCTGTATTTTTATAGGAGGATAAAAGTTATCAAACCAGATTTAAAGGGAGAGAATACGTTGAAGATAGGTTTAAGATGTCTTTGGTTCGGATGACCAGAATGAAAAAACAGCAGTTTCATGAGTTGCAGAGGTGATGTTTGGTAATCGTAGAGAAAGTCATGTAAATTTTTATTATTTTGTTGCCAAATAATAAAAATTTACATGACTTCAAAACGGGATTTTTATGCAACAATGATGAAAAAAGCCCAAACTAATTGGGCTTTTTTATTTTATAAGAAATTTTAATGGATTTCATCATCTTTAAGATATCCTCCTTTGTCTATATCTGGCATCAAGAGAATTGAGATGAGTGCAATGACCATCATACCAACTATATAAAAGAAGAAGACAGTTTCATATCCTGTACTTTTTAATTTAAGTGCTACATATTCAGCAGAGCCACCAAACAGAGCATTTCCAATAGCAAAAGCAAGTCCAACTCCGATTGCTCGTATTGAAGCAGGAAATAGTTCTGCTTTTATGATACCAGCGATGGATGTATAAAAACTCATAATACAGAGCATTCCGATAATAATTAAGAATGCAATCCATGCATTATGTGCATGCCCAATCATTTTAAGCACAGGAATTGTGCAGACAATGGATAAGGTACTCCAACTGATGAGCGAAGCTTTTGTTCCAATTTTATCGGCTAGAAAACCAAAGAGGGGTTGGAGTAATACAAAAATGAAAAGTGCTGCAGTCATTATCGTTGTTGCAGTGTGCTTGTCAAAGCCGGTGGTTGTGATCAGATATTTTTGCATGTAAGTGGTGTATGTATAAAATGTGAGCGATCCTCCCGCTGTAAAGCCAATAACCAAAAAGAAAGCTTTTGTGTGGTTGCATAAAAGTTCTCTAATACTACCAGCGTGCTTTTTAGAACGACTTTCTTCTGTAATTGTTTCATGGAGTGAACGACGCAGATAAATCGCAACTATTGCTCCGAAGCCACCAATTAAAAAAGGAATACGCCAACCCCATGATTTTAACTGATCTTCGTTAAGGTAAAGCGCTAGAATAAATATAATAAAGCTGGCGAAAAGTTGACCTGTAATCGTTGTAGCATATTGGAAGGAAGCAAAGAGCCCGCGACGATTTTTGAGGGCAACTTCACTCATGTAAGTTGCTGTTGTGCCATATTCACCGCCAACTGAAAGTCCTTGAAATATGCGGATTAAAAGCAGAAAGAATGCTGCTGTTATTCCAATAGTTTCATAAGTGGGAAGTATGGCAATGAGGAATGAACCACCACACATCATATAAACAGAAATGAGCATTGAGCGTTTGCGTCCATAACGGTCGGCAATGTATCCGAAAAGCCATGCTCCAATAGGGCGCATAAGAAAGCCAATAAAAAAGATTCCTGCAGTTTTTAACAGTTGCGTGACAACGTCATCATCTGAAGGAAAAAATTGTGATGCGAAATAAATCGACGTAAATGAGTAAACATAAAAATCATACCATTCTACAAGATTTCCTGATGCACTTGCTATGATAGCAAAAATACGTTTTCTTGTATCATGTGGTGGTAAAGCTGCTTTGTTTTTCATGAAATATTCCCCTTTTAGATCTATAGTTTATTTTTTAATTAAAGTTGATAATGATTTGTATCATCAAAATTCAATTTTCTAATAGTTATTTTTTATGAAAGCTTTTTGAGGGTAGGATAATTTGGATTATAAGCTTTTCTAAGAGCATTCTATTGTTAGTAAGATAAAAGGTTAAGAAGGCTATATTTACAGGAAGAGGATTTTTATTGTCTGTTGATAATGTTAATGATGGTTAGAGTAAAAGAGCAGTGAAAAAGAATAAGATTATAACAATATTCTACACATATATGTTATGTTGTGATAATCTGAAATCTGTGCATTTGACGTTGATAAGTGCTGTTATTCCCCATTTTCTTTTATTGTTATAAAAAAGGAGGTAAAATAGAGAGGATAGGTGCGTTTTTTATAGGAGAAAGTTATTTTCAATAAAGGTTGAGCATTATCGATAAAAAAATGGATGCTTGCTGAATTTGCAAAAATATTTTTTTGTTGTTAAGTCTATTATTTAGTGAAAGAGAAAATGGGCCTATTTACGATGATTGGAATAGGTATGAAGGCTATAAATACTTAATTTATACGGTGAATATAAAAAAGCCCAAGTAATTGGGCTTTTTTCATTAATAGGGAAATTAATGAATATCGTCGCCTTGAAGATATCCTTTTTTGCGAGCATCTGGCATCAAAAAGATTGCAATGAATGCGATGATCATCATACCGGCTATGTAAAAATGAAAGACAGATTCATATCCGATTTTTTTAAATTCAAGCGCTACAGCTTCAGCAGAACCACCAAATAGTGCATTAGCAATAGCATAAGAAAGACCAACTCCCATTGCTCGGATTGAAGCAGGAAACATTTCCGCTTTTACAATACCAGAGACGGAGGTATAAAAGCTCATAATGCAAAGCATTCCAATAATAACGGAGAGTGCAATCCACATATCATCAGTGCTTCCAATGATTTTAAGTGCAGGAATTGTACAGATGATAGATAAGGAACTCCAAATAAGCAGTGAAGCTTTTGTGCCAATTTTATCTGCGAGAGAACCAAAAAGGGGTTGGAGTAGCATAAAAACAAATAATGCAGCAGTCATTATTGTTGTTGCAGTGTGTTTATCAAATCCAGTCGTTGTGATCAGATATTTTTGCATATAAGTTGTGCAGGTATAAAATGTAAGCGATCCTCCCGCTGTAAAACCGATTACTAAAAAGAAAGATTTTCTATGATTGCGTAAAAGCTCTCTAATACTACCTGCCTGCTTTTTTGAACGACTTTCTTCTGTGGTTGTTTCATGGAGTGAACGACGTAGATAGATTGCAACAATTGCTCCTAATCCACCAATTGCAAAAGGAATACGCCACCCCCATGCTTTTAATTGATCCTCAGTAAGATAGAGCGCCAAAATAAACATAACCAAACTTGCAAGAAGTTGGCCGCCAATGAGTGTAGCATATTGGAAAGAGCTAAAGAAACCACGACGATTTTTAAGGGCAACTTCGCTCATATAAGTTGCTGTCGTTCCGTATTCACCACCGACGGAGAGTCCTTGGAGCATGCGGAGTAAAATGAGTAGAACAGCAGCGGCAGCTCCAATCGTTTCATAGGTGGGAAGGAGAGCAATGAGAAACGAACCGCCGCACATCATAAAAACAGAAATCAGCAAAGAGCGTTTACGTCCATAACGATCAGCAATAAATCCGAAGAGCCATCCACCAATTGGACGCATGAGGAAGCCTATAAAAAAGACAAAAGAAGATTTTAAAAGTTCGGTAACAACATCTCCATTGGAGGGAAAAAACTGTGATGCAAAGTAAATGGATGTAAAAGAATAAACATAAAAATCATACCATTCAACCAGATTACCTGATGCACTAGATATGATAGAAAGAACACGTTTTCTCGTATCATGCGGTGCTAGGGTTGTTTTATTCTCCATAAGTCTATCCCTTTAATTGTTCATGTTTGTTGATTTATTACCCCTGTATTTATTCCCCTAGAAGTTGTCTACAGTATTTTATATTTTGCGTCAAAAACTTAATCGGATCATGGCTATTTCTTGTGTAAGATCGTTGGAGAAGAAAAAATTAAATTATTTTATCAATTTTACAGTTTCCATTTTCTATAATTAATAGAATCGGCCATAATATCCATATGAAAACCTATCTTGATCTTTTATCTCATGTTCTAAATCACGGCGTTGATCGTACAGATCGAACTGGTGTTGGTACTCGGTCGATTTTTGGTTATCAGATGCGGTTTGATTTACAGACTGGTTTCCCATTGTTGACGACAAAAAAATTGCACTTGCGTTCAATTATTTATGAGCTTTTGTGGTTTCTTAAAGGCGATACGAATATCGCGTGGTTGAAGGAACATGGTGTATCAATTTGGGATGAATGGGCTGATGAGAATGGGAGTCTTGGTCCTATCTATGGTTATCAGTGGCGTTCTTGGCCAGCTCCTGATGGACGATATATTGATCAAGTGAATAATGTGTTGGCTATGATTAAACAAACCCCTCATTCTCGTCGTCTCATTGTGTCAGCATGGAACCCCGCATTAATAGAAGAGATGGCTCTTCCACCTTGTCATTGTTTTTTTCAATTTTACGTTGCTGATGGCAAATTGTCTTGCCAACTTTATCAACGTTCAGCTGATATTTTCTTAGGTATTCCGTTCAATATTGCTTCTTATGCATTGTTAACAATGATGATTGCGCAGGTAAGTGGGCTTAAATTGGGTGATTTTATTCATACTTTGGGAGATGCTCATCTGTATTTTAGTCATTTTGAACAGGCAAAACATCAATTATCTCGTATACCAAATGCTTTACCATTTATGCGTATAAATCCGGTAGTAACAGATCTTTTTTCTTTCAAATTTGAGGATTTTGAATTGCTGAATTATGAAGCTCAGCCACATATAAAGGCGCCAGTAGCAGTATGACTTTATCCATTTGTTTAATTGCAGCGGTGGCAGAAAATGGTGTTATCGGTCGTGGAGGTGCTATGCCTTGGAGTTTGTCGACAGATTTACAACGCTTTAAAGATTTGACTTTCGGTAAACCTGTTATTATGGGGCGAAAAACTTGGGATTCTCTGGGGCGTCCTTTACCAGGGCGTACAAATATTGTCATTACCCGTAATTGTAAATTTAAGGCTGAAGGTGCCGTTACTGTTCACTCTTTGTCTCAAGCTTGTTCTGTTGCAAAAAGGGTGGCATCTCAAAATGATGCAGATGCAATTTTTATTATTGGTGGTGGTGAAATTTTTGAACAGGGATTGCACATTGCTAATAAAATATTTCTTACAGAAGTTCTTGCTTTTCTTAAAGGTGATAGTTTTTTTCCTATTTTTGATAAAGAAAAGTGGACTATTGTGCAAACACAATATATTCCAAAAGGAGATAAAGACAGTCATCCGACACGTTTTGTGGTTTATGAACGGCAATAATCGTTTGTAATGAAGTGGAAAGAGCCTATCAGTTACATTGTAATCGGATAAGAGCTGCCCTATAAGATTAAGTGAATGGTTGGTATTTGATTAATGGTAGTTAGTTAAAGAGGTGATGATGCCCTGGACAAATCAAAATGGTGGCGGCCCGTGGAGCAGCGATAAAAATAAACTCGGTGGTGACAAAAAAACACCTGCTAAGAACATCTTTGGTTCTGGTGGCAGTAGTGGTGGTGACAATGGTTCCAATTTTGATGATCTGTTACGTAAAGGACATGATCAATTTCAACAAGTTGGTCGAAGTAAGCTTTTGGCTTTGTTACTTCTTCTTGGTGTGTTTTTTTGTTTGTATCAGTCAGTTTACATTGTCCAACAAAATGAACAAGCTGTGGAGTTGCGTTTTGGTGTGCCTAAGGCAGAAATTATTGGTGATGGTTTGCATTTTCATTTTTGGCCAATTGAGACTTATATGAAAGTCCCTTTGACGGAAAAGACAATTGCAATTGGTGGCCAATCCGGTCAGGCTCAACAAAGTGAAGGTTTGATGCTTTCGAGTGATCAGAATATTGTTAATGTTAATTTTTCTGTTTACTATCGTATTTCACGTCCAGGGCAATTTTTATTCAATGTGAATGATCAAGAAGGAACAGTTCGTCAAGTTGCTGAGAGTGCAATGCGTGAGGTTATTGGTTCTAGACCTGTTGATGATGTTTTGCGTGACAAAAAAGAAGAAGTTGCAAATGATGTGAGGAAAATTATCCAGTTAACTGTAGATAAATATCAGCTTGGTGTTGAAATAAGCCGTGTATCAATCAGTGAAGCTGCTCCTCCTACCAAGGTTGCAGCTGCATTTAATTCCGTTCAGCAGGCAGAGCAGGAACGTGGGCGGATGATTGAAGAGGGAAATCGTGTGCGTTTTACTAAAATTGGTTTAGCAAATGGTGAAGCTTCACGTACACGGGAAATCGCAAAGGGTGAAAAGGTACAAATGGTTGAAGAGGCACGAGGACGTGCTGAGCGTTTTCAGGCTATAGCGCGTGAGGCTGCAATTTCACCAGAGGCTACGCGTTATCGTCTTTATATGGAAACGGTTGGGCGTATTCTTTCTTCTCCTAATAAGTTGGTTCTTGATCAAATAAATTCTCCAGCGGTGCCTTATCTTCCTCTGAATGAATTGCTACGCAGTAATTCACCGGAAAATGTGAAAAAAACATCAGCACGTTCTGCATCGCTTTTGGATGCTCGTATTTCTGGAGGTCGCTAATTATGCAGCAGTCTCGTTTTTTATTTGCGTTGAGTGGCATATTGCTTCTTTTGATGGTTTTATGGATGTCACTTTTTATTGTTTATCCTCGGCAACAAGTGGCAATTAAGCGTTTTGGACAAATTGTTAAAGTAGAGTCTAATCCTGGTATTTATTTTAAAATGCCCTTTGTGGATAAGATGGTTGTTGTTGATAATCGTTTGTTGCGTTACGATGTTCCTACACAATCTGTGCAGGTTCGTGGTGGTGCTTATTATGAAGTGGATGCGTTCTTTATTTACCGTATTACAGATCCTAAGTTATTTTTACAGCGTATTGCTTCGGGGCGTCCACAAATTGCTGCACGTGAAAATCTTGCACCGCGTTTTATTGACGCTTTACGTGCTGTTTATGGTAAGCGAGAATTTAAAGCTGCTTTGTCAGATGAACGGGGAGCGATGATGGCTGAAGTACAGCGACAGTTTTCTGTAGATGCAGGTTCGTTAGGCATTACTATTTTTGATGTACGTATTCGTAAAACTGATTTAACGGATGCTGTTTCAGAAGATGTTTATCGCCAAATGGCAGCTGAACGTGAGGCAGTAGCGGAAAATATTCGCGCTCGCGGGCAGCAGGAGAGAGATCGTATTGTAGCTGAGGCTAATCGCGAATATGAAGAAATCGTAGCAGCTGCAAAGCGTGATGCTGAAATTACCCGTGGTGAAGGGCAGGCTGAAAGTATTCGCCTTTTATTGAATGCGAGGGAAGCTAATCGGTCCTTTTATGATTTTTGGTTAGCAATGGAACAGTATAAAAATTTGGAGCGTGTTCCTATGGTGATTTCTCCAAACGAGGATTTCTTTTTCTATTTCCGCAATCCACTACAGGAGAAGAAAAAATTGCCATCAGCGATGAATACTGGCTTTAATAAAACTGAACCCAAAATCGGAGGAGAGTAAAAGCAATAATGGATTATGAATCTGCACTTGTGCATGAGAGATGCTACCTGTTGTTGCTTTTCTTTTATGGTGCAAATGGTTAAAGTGTAGCACTATCGTGATTTTGCGTGGATAAATTTAGTGAAGCTCTTTACAGCATTTTATTAAAGGCATGGTATGGGTAGAAATGTCGTAGGTAAAAGTACGTCTTGGATGTTCTTTGTAAGAAGGGTTGTTGTTGCAGTTTTGTTTTTAACGGGATCAATGGGGTTGTCTTGGGGAGCAGAAACAAACAACACACTCCTTTCTATTCCTGATTTGGCTGCTGAACTTTTGGAAACTGTGGTAAATATTTCCACTGCGCAGACCGTTGAGGGGACTGAACAAGACGAGGATATTTCAGTGCAGGTTATTCCTCCAGATTCGTTGTTGCAAGAGTATTTTAATGATTTTTTCACACCTAAAGATGGTCAAAAAGATGGTCAGTTTCAAAAGGTACGCTCTCTGGGATCTGGTTTTGTGATTGATGCCCAAAAAGGGCTTATTGTTACTAATTATCACGTTATCGTTGATGCTGATGATATTGAAGTGAATTTCACAGATGGTACAAAGTTAAAAGCAAAATTGCTTGGAAAGGATAGCAAGACTGACTTGGCACTGCTTCAAGTGGATATGGGAAGTAAAAAATTAAAAGCTGTACGTTTTGGTAACTCAGAAAAGGCGCGTATTGGTGATTGGGTTATGGCTATCGGTAATCCTTACGGTTTTGGTGGAAGTGTAACGGTTGGTATTATTTCTGCACGCAATCGTGATCTTAATGCTGGTCCTTATGATAATTTTATTCAGACAGATGCAGCGATTAATCGAGGCAATTCTGGGGGGCCGCTATTTGATAGAAATGGAGAGGTAATTGGGATTAATACAGCAATTATTTCTCCTTCTGGAGGGTCTATTGGTATTGGTTTTGCAATACCATCTGATATGGCTCTTTCTGTGATTAAGCAATTGCGTGATTTTGGAGAAATAAGGCGTGGTTGGTTGGCTATTCGTATTCAACCGGTGACAGAGGATATTGCAAAAAAATTAAAACTCGACAAGGCTAGGGGAGCATTGGTTGCCGGTAAAATAGAACAGGCGGATGTGGATAATAGCCAATTACAGACAGGGGATGTTATTCTTTCTTTTGGAAATACAAAAATTAAGCATGCGCGTGATTTGCCTCGTTTGGTAGCAGAGAGTTCTGAAGGAAAAGTGGTGGATGTTACCGTTTTACGAAACGGACAAGAAAAAACAGTAAAAGTTAAACTTGGGCGTTTAATTGAGACAGATGCAAATGAAAATTCTGAACATACAGATGCAAGTGAAGATACTGCAGAAAAGCCCGATGACGAAAAAGATAATACTGTATCGAAAAGCATAACAATGCGGTTTATGGGGATGACGTTATCTGAGATTACAGAAGATTTGCGTCATCGTTATTCAATTACGGATAAACTTCACGGATTGGTAGTGATATCTGTTGCACAAAATAGTGCAGCAGATAAAAAGCGTATTCGTGTTGGTGAAGTAATTGTTGATATTAATCAAAGTTCTGTCACAACAATTGATGCGGTGAAAAGGCGTATTCATAAATTACGTGAAGCTGGACGCAAAAATGCTCTGTTTATCATTGCTCGTCCAGATGGAGAGTTACGGTTTGTTACGATCCCAATGGATTGATATTTCAGATATTGATGTGTGAGGAACAGATTTTTTTGTATTATATTTTGTCCTTTTATCAGCCTTAGAGTGCGGGGTGTTTTGCGAACTATAAGGTGTGCAATGTGTCTTTTACCGTTTTTATTTTTGTGATTGTGCTTCAAAGTGCGCTTGTGGTAATCGTTTTCTTTATACAGTTTACAAAATAGCAATTATATAAAAAATTTGTATCAGAATTAATAAGTTAGGGTTATTGTTGCGTTATTAAGGAAAGAAGTAACGATCATTAAAAAAAGAAGTTTAAGACAATAAATTATTGGTTATTTTATTATAAAATTAAATATTATGTGTTATTTATAAATAATAAAATTGTTTTATACTGTATAATTAATTAAGTATTCTGTTTATAGTTCTTTGCTTTATTATTTTATTAAAAATTAAGAATTCCTATAGTTTTGTCTATATTAATGATGCGCTCTTGTTTCTATTTTTGTCTGAAGATCTACTCTTAAGATAATGTAAGAGAAATATAGAAGATTTTTGGGTAGTCATGTGTGTTGTTGATAAGTTGTTGATTGATAAAGATAGAGATTACCATCCATGATACAGAGAACAATTACATTAATAGCGGGGCCAACTGCAAGTGGGAAATCTGCGCTTGCCTTACAAATGGCTCAAGAAAAAAATGCTCTGATTATTAATACAGATTCAATGCAGGTTTATGATGTTTTAAATATTTTAACGGCACGGCCAACGGAAGCTGATACTGCAATTGTTCCACACTATCTCTATGGTTATGTGAGTCCTACTGTAAATTATTCCGTAGGGAAATGGTTGTATGATGTTGAAAAACTATTAAATAACTTTACGTCGAAATCACTGATTTTTGTTGGTGGAACAGGGCTTTATTTTCGTGCTCTTTTAGAGGGGATTTCAAAAATTCCTCATATTCCAGAAGTTGTGCGGCAGAAATGGCGACTTCGGCTTGATAAAGAAGGAGCTGAGAGTCTTTATCATCGGTTGTTGCAGGTTGATGCTGTTCTTGCTGAGAAAATTTCTTCACAAGATGGTCAGCGTATCATACGTGCTTTGGAAGTTTATGATGCAACGGGTGAGAGGTTAAGTTGGTGGCAGAAGCAAAAAAAATACCTCTTATTGCAGCACATCGTGTAGAAAAAATTCTTCTCATTCCACCACGTCAATTGCTTTATAAGCGCATTCATAAGCGTTTGGATACTATGATTGAAAGAGGCGTGCTAGAAGAGGTGATGACTATGAAGAAACTTGGGATTTCTCCTTTGTTACCAGCGATGAAGGCTATTGGTATCGCTGAATTTATAGCTTATTTGAATGGAGACAAAAATTTTGAGAATGCTCTTGAAATGGTAAAAATACAAACAAGACAGTATGCAAAAAGACAATTGACGTGGTTTCGTAATCAATTTGATGAAGAATGGATGCTTATTTCTGGATAAAAGAGTTGAGAAACTTGAGAAGCAGTTGAAAAAAGTCAATTGCCAATGCATTTTTTAGCAAGTATAATTTTTTATTGACGGATGCGATCAATGTCATTAGAAATCCCTTTATAGGAAGGTTTTTCCTTGTAAATTTTGCGTATTGGAATAAGGGGGGTAATCATACAATATATGTTTTTTGTGTGTAGTAGGCTCTCTCAGGGCCTTTTTTAATAGGCTCCTTCGGGGGCTTTTTTGTTATGCTATCAAATAGGCGAGTGGGAAAAATGATACATCATCCAAAAATGCAAGAAAATGCGGACAGAAAAAGAATGTCGGGTGCTGAAATGGTGGTTCAAGCTCTTATTGATCAAGGAGTTCAACATGTCTTTGGTTATCCTGGTGGAGCTGTTCTTCCTATTTTTGATGCACTTTATCAACAAAATTTACTGCAGCATATTTTGGTACGTCATGAACAGGCCGCGGGTCATGCTGCTGAAGGTTACGCACGCAGCACAGGGAGGGTAGGTGTGATGCTTGTGACTTCTGGTCCAGGAGTAACGAATGCTGTTACACCTTTGCAAGATGCATTCATGGATTCTATACCTCTTGTTTGTTTTTCTGGTCAGGTGGCGACAACAGTGATTGGAACAAATGCTTTTCAAGAGGCTGATACAGTTGGGATTACAAAGCCCTGTACGAAACGGAATTGGTTGGTTGAAGATGTCAATGATCTTGCCGCCATTATTCATGAAGCTTTCGCTGTTGCTCAATCAGGGCGTCCAGGACCGGTTTTGATTGATATTCCTAAGGATATTCAATTCGCTTTGGGTGTTTATAGAATGCCTCAAGTTTTGGCATCTCAGCATTCTTCTCCACAAGTAAAAGGGGATATTAAGGCTTTTGAATATGCTATTTCTTTGTTAGCAGAAGCAAAACGTCCTATCGTTTATTCTGGTGGTGGTGTTATTTCATCGGGTCCTAAAGCTGTACAATTTTTGCGTGATTTGGTTCAATGGGGAGATTTTCCGATTACGTCAACACTTATGGGACTTGGTGCCTATCCGGCTTCTAGCAAAAATTGGCTTGGAATGCTTGGAATGCATGGCACCTATGAGGCTAATATGGCCATGCATGATTGTGATGTTATGTTGGCTGTTGGTGCGCGCTTTGATGATCGTATCACTGGGCGGATTGATGCATTTGCACCTCATGCGCGTATTATTCATATTGATATTGATCCTTCTACTATCAATAAGATTGTAAAGGCAGAAGTTCCACTTATTGGAGATGTGGCAGATATTTTAGGAGATATCAATCAACATTTACATATGCGACAAGCAATATTTGATAGAGAAAGCCGTGATGCGTGGTGGAGGAAAATTAATCTTTGGAAAGCGCGTAATTCATTGGCATATATGGAGAAAAAAGATGTCATTATGCCACAATATGCTCTTGAACGACTATATGCATTGACCAAAGATGCCAATGCTTATATCACAACGGATGTTGGACAGCATCAAATGTGGGCGGCGCAGTATTATCGTTTTGATGAACCAAAACATTGGATGACTTCTGGTGGTCTTGGGACTATGGGATATGGTCTTCCTGCTGCTATTGGTGTTCAAATAGCACATCCTGATGCACTGGTTTTATGTATTTCTGGTGATGCCTCAATTCAGATGAATATTCAGGAGCTTGCAACGGCAATTCAACATGATACGCCAGTAAAAATTTTTATTTTAAATAATCAATATATGGGAATGGTTCGACAGTGGCAGCAATTGTTGCATGGTAATCGTCTTTCTCATTCTTATACAGAATCGATGCCTGACTTTATAAAATTGGCACAAGCTTATGGAGCAATTGGTATTCGTTGTTCAAAACCGGATGAACTTGATGATAAAATTCAGCAAATGCTTGACTCTGACAAGCTAGTTCTCTTCGATTGTCGTGTTGATAATTTAGAAAATTGTTTTCCTATGATTCCATCTGGATGTGCACATAATGATATGTTGTTGCCTGATGAGGCTCATGATGAGGGAGTTGCCAATGCTATTTCTGATGAAGGACGGATTCTTGTATAAAATAATATGTTAATCAAATAATGGAGGAATTTTTGGGTTCTTGATTCTTTGGAGCTTTTTACTTTTTTCCTTCATTTTTTTGGGGTCTTGTTGACGAAACAGATTTTTACAATCTATGCTCTTTTGTATAAGAGAAGTGTATGTTGTCATTTCTTTATACAAAAAGTATTTCGCATTATGAGTATGCTGAGCTAGGTTGGTAGCATATATTGTATTTTGTAAAATTATATGCTGTTTGAAGGCCTTTTTTGCTTTATACTTTACTGAGATTTTTCAGTTTACAGTTTTATCGTGACAAAGCTTCAATAGTTTTGTTGCTTTGTTCAATTTGTTTTTCGTCACGGTTTAGGCGTTTTGCTCTTTTGTGCTAGTGAGATGATTGATTAAGTAAAGTATGGGCATAGTTCATAAAATTCCTTTCTTCGTCTTTTATATAAAAGTTGTTTTTTGTTTTTAAAATAAAGCAGCAGAAGTATATATGTGTATTATTTTCAGTTTGCTGTATATAAGCCATTTGTTTGTATTTTTCTGTAACGAAAGATATTTTGCCAAATGAATATGTGATCTTATCAAGAAGGTTGAAGTAAATTTATTTGATTATAAATTTAGATTGTTGAGGTATTTTGAAGGCAGGTTATTGGTACAATATTGATGATTGTACTGTGAAAGTGATTAGATAGCGCTGTATCAGGAGTTTTTTACAAAAAAATTTTCTTAATCGTGGTTTTGTTTCCAAAATGCTTGCTCTTTTTATGCGAATCTTATTTTGATAGATTATGCAATTTTCACGGGAACAGGATAATGCATTGAAAGCTGTTGCCGCATGGTTAAGGGATGGGCGTTCACCACTTTTTCGCCTCTTTGGTTATGCGGGAACGGGCAAGACGACACTTGCACGTTATTTTGCGGAAACAGTTGATGGTTCTGTTCAATTTGCTGCTTTTACGGGGAAAGCTGCGCAGGTTTTGCGTTCTAAAGGTGCAAGCAATGCTTGTACGATTCATTCGTTGATTTATTGTCCTCGTGGAGAAGAAGAAGTTTCCGATGAAATTACAGGAAAAAAATCAATTGCGCCAACATTTGCACTCAATCGGAAAAGTGCTGCTGCACAAGCTGCACTTATCATTGTTGATGAATGTTCGATGGTAGACGAACAATTGGCGCGTGATTTAATGAGTTTTCAAACACCTATTCTTGTTCTTGGTGATCCAGGGCAATTGCCTCCTATATCAGGAGGTGGTTTTTTTTCCAATGCCGAACCAGATTTTCTTCTTTCAGAAATTCATCGGCAAGCACGTGACAATCCGATTGTTCGTTTGGCTATGGATGTGCGTGAAGGACGCGATATTGCTTATGGTGATTATGGTGTAGCACGTATTATTACACGCAAAGAGGTCGATCAGCAATTGGTTTTAGATGCTGATCAGGTATTGGTAGGGATCAATCGAACACGGCACCTTTATAATAAACGTTTGCGTGCGTTGAAGGGGTTTACAGCAAATTATCCACAAGCAGGGGATAAGCTCGTATGCTTGCGCAATGATCCTCCTAAAGGCTTGTTAAATGGTTCTTTATGGAAAGTGATGACTTCACAGAAAGAAACTGTTAAGCCTAGTATTAATCTTCTTGTTAAACCAGAAGAAAGCGAGTGCCGGGTGGCAAAGATTAAGCTTTTGAAAGCAGTGTTTGAAAATCCTCATAATGAGATTTCTTGGACCTTAAAAAAGGGATATGATGACTTTGATTATGGATATGCATTAACTGTTCATAAAGCACAAGGCTCTCAATGGGACAATGTTGTTTTGTTTGATGAAAGTTTTGCATTTCGTGATATGTCGGCGCGGTGGCTTTATACAGGGATTACGCGTGCGGCAGAGCGTTTGACAATTGTTCGATAAAGAAATTTCTTCTCTAAAGATTATATGGGCGAAGGTCTTTTTTCTGTTTTTAAAATGATATACAAAAATGGGAGTGTGCATGGCGATAAAACTTTCGGTTAATCTTAATGCTATTGCTGTTTTGCGCAATCGGCGTAATTTACCTTGGCCAAATATTAAGGCTATTGGACACATAGCACTTGCCGCTGGAGCAGCAGGTTTGACGGTTCATCCGCGCCCTGATGAAAGACATATTCGTTTTACGGATTTGCCAGATATACATGGTTTAATGAACAGCACATTTCCTAGTGCCGAATTTAATATTGAAGGTTATCCAAGCGATAGGTTTTTGGATATAGCAGAAAAATATGCTGATCAGATTACTCTTGTTCCTGATGATCCAGCTCAGTCAACTTCTGATCATGGTTGGGATTTTTCTCGTCATAGAGAATTTTTAGCACCTATCGTGCAACGTTTGAAAACAAAAAAAATTCGAGTGTCATTATTTTCTGATCCTATTATTGAGGGGCTTGATATTGCTAAGGCGATAGGGGCTGATCGTGTGGAATTTTATACAGGACCTTACGGGGGAGCATTTAACGATAAGATAAAACAAGATAAGGAGCTCAATAAATTAGTTTTTGCTGCAAGAAGAGCTCAAGAGTTGCAATTGGGTATTAATGCAGGGCATGATTTGACCATTACAAATTTGCCTGCTGTTGTTCATCAGATTCCTTGGCTTGAGGAAGTTTCTATTGGTCATGGGCTTATTTCTGACGCGTTAGAGCATGGAATGTATAACACTGTTCAGCGTTTTATCCAGTTATTGGTGTAATGTTTTTCTCTGTACAATGAGGAGAGATGAATTTTTATAAAAAGCTTTTTTGGTTCGTTGCGAAGAAATGATTTTGCATATGTTTAGATAAATAAAATTATTTATGGCATGCATGATGGCAACAACAAAGGTGCTGTTGTTTATTGAAAACAACTGGTGGTGATTTCCATTATATGAGCTTATGGGAGAGAATGACCATCAGAGAACGATATTCTTTATTTATAATTTTTCTTGCTATCTATGTTAATTTGGTTCATGTTGAAAGCTCTGTGTATTTAATTTTAAGGACACAATGCTTCGTTATGCAGAAGAATGGAATCTTAGTTATGTCTTTCTTTGCAGAAGTGTTTTTTGTATGATGTGTCGTTTTTGTAGAGCGAAAGTTGGAATCTATTGGGAAGCCATATATGTTTTTAAGAGGTTTGGGGGCTGTAGTTTTTGTATGCAATGCATAAATTTTAGAAGATTGCTCAATTGCCTTTTTGTGATAAGCGGTGTTTTTGTTACTTATAGTGTGTAAAACACTTAAGGTCGTTTTTTACTTTTTATTCAATAAAAATAATCTGAAATTCAATTTAAACATAGAGAGAAGGAAGTATTTTTATGCGTGTTTATTATGATCGTGATGCAAATGTTAATTTGATTAAAGAGAAGAAAGTAGCCATTATTGGTTATGGTTCACAAGGGCGTGCACATGCTTTAAACTTAAAAGATTCCGGTGTTCAAAATGTGCAGATTGCTTTGCGCTCGGGATCAGCAACAGCTAAAAAAGCTACAGTGGATGGTTTTGAGGTTATTAGTGTTGCTGAAGCGGCAAAATGGGCAGATCTTATTATGATGGCAACACCAGATGAATTGCAAGCTGATATTTATAAAGAGCATATTCATGATCATTTGCACGATGGCGCTGTGATTGCTTTTGCGCATGGTTTGAGTATTCATTTTGGTCTCATTGAACCTAAAGAAACAGTTGATATTGTGATGATTGCTCCTAAAGGCCCAGGTCATACAGTGCGCAATGAATACCAACGTGGTCGCGGTGTTCCTTGCTTAATTGCAGTTGCACAAGATGCTTCAGGGCATGCCCATGATATAGCGTTGTCTTACGCGTGTGGTCTTGGTGGTGGACGTGCTGGAGTGATTGAGACAACCTTTAAAGAAGAGTGTGAAACTGATCTCTTTGGTGAACAAGCCGTTCTTTGTGGTGGTCTTGTTGAGCTTGTTCGAGCAGGCTATGAAACACTAACGGAAGCAGGTTATGCACCGGAAATGGCGTATTTTGAGTGTTTACATGAGGTTAAATTGATTGTTGATCTCATGTATGAAGGTGGTATTTCAAATATGAATTATTCGATTTCTAATACAGCAGAATGGGGCGAATATATGTCTGGTCCACGTGTGATTACCGATGAAACAAGAGCAGAGATGAAACGTATTTTGAAAGATATTCAGACGGGTAGATTTACATCAAATTGGATTCAAGAATACAAAGCTGGTGCGGCTCATTTTAAAGGTATGCGTCGTTTGAATGATAAACATCCTATTGAAGAAGTTGGGAAAAAGCTTCGTTCTATGATGCCTTGGATAAAGGCGAATGCTTTGGTTGATAAAGAACGTAATTAAAATTTATAATGGAATATTATGTAAATAACTTTGACGCTTTATGTGCAAAAAGGGTAACTTTAGTTACCCTTTTTTAGTATGCTTTTTATGTATAAATTTTATTTGTTTTTTGGAGCAAGTTTTTTTCTTATAAATATAAAATACATTATGCCTAAGAAAATAAACCAAAAAATACTGTATTTTAAAGCTGTTAAGGTGTCATGTTCTAATGTCAACAAATAGAGCATAAAAGCGAAAAAAACTAATACAATCCCACACATGATAACACCTCCGGGCATTTTATAGACGGATTCAGCATGGAGATGAGGGTGGTTGCGACGATACACAATATAGCTAATCAAAATGACGGACCATACGAATAAAAATGCAATAGCTGAAATACTTGTCACAATTGTAAAAGCACTTATGATGCTTGGAGATGATGACGCAATTGTGTATCCTATTAAAATACATAGGCAGGAAAAGAACAGAGCATTAGCTGGAACATGGTATTTAGAAAGCTTGCCCAGAAGTGGGGGAGCACCTTTTTGTGTTGCAAGTCCATATATCATGCGGCTAGTCGAAAAAATACCACTATTTGCTGAAGAAGCAGCTGAAGTGAGAACGACAAAATTGACCAAACCAGCAGCTATTGGAATGCCAGCGAGCCAAAACATGGAGACAAAGGGGCTTTGCTCTGGAACAATTTGATCCCAAGGTGTAACTGACATAATTACAGTAAGAGAAAAGATGTAAAAGAGTACAATACGCACCGGTATTGCATTAATTGCTTTAGGGAGAACTTTTTTAGGTTCTTTGACTTCAGCTGCAGTTGTTCCAGCAATTTCTATACCAACAAAAGAAAAAATGGCAATTTGAAATCCGGCAAAAAAACCTGTAACGCCTCGAGGAAATATATCCCCACCATTCCATACGTGATTGAGAGAAGCGACTGTACCATTTGGAGAGGTAAAGCCTGTAGTGATCATATAAAATCCAACAATAACTAATGCTAAAATTGCTACAACTTTGATAAGACCAAACCAGAATTCAAGTTCACCGAAAAATTTTACGGCAAGAAGATTAAGAATTAAAAAGAAACCAATGCAAGCAAAAACAACAATCCATGGATTAAGTGTTGGCCACCAGAAATGCATATAGTTGATGATAGCAATAATATCTGCAGCCCCAGTCACAACCCAGCTTAACCAATAGTTCCAACCAACAAAAAAGGCAACTCCTGGTCCTAGCATATCGGTTGAAAAATCAATAAGAGAGCGATATTGTGAATTAGAAAGCAATAGTTCTCCCATAGCACGCATTACAAAGTATAGAGCAAAACCGATAATACCGTAAACGAGTATGATGGAGGGGCCTGCTACACTGATTGTTTTTCCTGATCCCATGAAGAGGCCTGTTCCAATAGCACCACCGAGGGCTATAAGCTGTACGTGACGGTTGTCTAGGCCACGTTGCAATTTGTTCTGAGGATCAGCTCCTAAATTTTGTTTATCATTCATTTTTTGAAGGTTCCCTTTAATTATTTAAGATTCAAAATTACACTGAAAAAAGTAATCTTACCTATCGAAGCATGATATAAATAAGGAGTAAAGAGAAAAAACATTTTTTATGATTTTATGTGGATAAAGAAAAAGAATACAGAAGTAATAAGGGGATATAACTTCATTCTAAAATAATGTAACAGATATTTGTTTACAAAATGTTCAGTTATCGTTGAGGTAACTAATAAATGATTAATCAAAAAACTTAAAATTATAATGAAGATCACTTTGAAGCTACTTCAAACAGAAGAAGGTGTTAAGAGTTTCGTAATAAATTTTGTTAATCATTTAGTTGCAAAGTTTTGAGTATTTATTAGTTTTGTCAAGCTACAGGGATAAAAAATTCAATAACTTATTTACAATATAAGATGTGATGATGGATGATGAGGGAAAACAGAAAGCAAATAAAATCAAAAATTTATTTTGAATATAAGGAAATAGATGAATCCTGATCATTATATATTTTCTATCCCTCATTTTTTGGAGTTTGTTTATCGCTTCTAGTGCTAATTTTTTTAATCCTTGCCGTATTACAAGCGTTTTGAAATGCATTGCTAAAGTTTTCTTTGATAAATGTTTGATTAACTTTACTACAGATGAATGTTTCATCACCTATGGAACTAGTTCCAAGTATTTTGACTAATTCTGGTAAAATAGAAAAAAATACACGCTTTCAGAAAGTTTCTAGCCATTGTAGGTGCCTTTTTACGCCATTCAACGTCGGCAATGATATTTTTTTTATCCATTGCTTGGTATGGAATGTTTCCTATTGTATCGCATAGCTTCATTAAGGATTAGTTCATTTTGTTTTTTAGTGGTTTTAGCAAGGTTATACCAATTAGAGCTGTTTAAATACCGTTTAAGCAGCCATGCAAATGATCCTTCAGCAAGTTTTCTTGGTTTCGATTTAAGAAGTATAAGCCCTTGTAATTCGGCAAATGCAATTTTGTAGTTGTTAACAAACTCTTGTGTTGCATAGGTTCCGTGCACTCTAGATGTGGTCTTTGATCAATACGCACATACCATATAATTTTACCATGCCGTATGATTTCTTTAACAAGATGAGGAAGGCGTGGCTTTGGCATAGAAATTTCACATTTTAGAGAGCAAAGCATCATAATATCCATTCTTTGTAAATCTAATAATTTGTCTGGATTTGCTGTTGAGTTTAGTATTGGGATAACCGATTTAAGATAAATAAAAAATTCGCCTGTAGGCTTAATTTCTATGAATCCGCATTTTTGTTTTTTGGTTTCTCTTAAAGCGCGTGTAATGGCTGATTGCGTTATAGTAGTTGGACTAGGTGCTATATCTTTTCTCCTTACATTGAGATGCGATTCATCTATGTTGTGAACACGCATTTATTAAAAGTTTTTATGAAAAGACGGAGGACTGAGAGGAGAGGACACTGCCATAACTTCAAGTGGTTTGTGTCAAGATCTGCTTTAGGTTTCGCCCTATTTCTTCCAAGAATATCTCAACTGCTTGATTGATTTTTTTCTCATTACGATCGACGCGTTTGATTTTCATGCGTAAGGGAGCTGTTTGATTAGTAAACGTGGGTTATAACCGATAGAATCAAACCATTATCGTCCAGTACAAGTCATTTGGAATTGCATTGGCGCATGATATTCTGATTTAGTTTCATTATCGATAGTATTGAATAAAGCCGCATTTAGTGACTTCTGTATCATAAATGAAGCTATATTCTTGCAAGATATCATCTTCATTATTCGATCCTCATCTCATATATTCTGTTTTATAATGGGGGCTTGTTTGTCCTAATTAGATGTTTTGTTATGAGTTTGATTTTGTGTTCCCTTTACTGTTGCATCTAGATGATTCATAAGAGCCATTTTTACTTCTTTCTTGTACAGTTTTTACCCACGCTCATCCCGCTTTTGACGTGTAAGCAAGTGGTTTTGATTGTTTCAAGATAAACAAGTTTAAAATAAGAGAAGCTTACGTTATTCGGGATTTTAATTTAATATAAATACACTAAATTACCATTATAATCAATTTTTTGTATGAAGAAAATGCTTTCAACTATGTGCATGGATGCATGGTTGGTGCGCTTGCTCAAACAACAATCTTAATCGCACTCTTCTATAAAGCTATGCAATTTGACCAACCCATGAAAGAATTGGAAAAGGTTTTTGATGCTCCTCTTCATCGCTTAAAAGAATTGCGCTGTTTTGCGCTTGAGATCTCCACAAAAATTCCTGATGTTACAGTGCGTGTCAATAGCGTCCGTGATTCTGTTTCCATTGATCGTGCGGTTAGCACGTAATTCAACGTGTACACACCACTGCTTTGCATGGGGGGACAGAATGAGGGGAGAGAGCCTATAAGAGATCCTTTGATGATATCCAGCAATGACACAAACATTGCGCAATTGAAACGTTTATCCTTTTTGATTAATAATAGCGTAGAATAAGGCAAAACTATTGGTCAATTTACACTAAACAGAGGGTACCATCTTATCAGGCTATTTCTCAAATAATGCACTTCCGTTAAGGTGGAAAAGATCATCTCAAATTACGATTTTTAGGAGAAGAAAAAAGACTCATAAAGGAGGTTTTAAATACTACCCTTTCAGAATCTCTCAAAAGAAATAAACTGTTACAAAATTTAATAGCGGCTACACTACATATAGTAACAAATGCAAAACCCATATGGAGCGGGCGATGGGATTCGAACCCACGACCCCAACCTTGGCAAGGTTGTGCTCTACCCCTGAGCTACACCCGCTCACCGATTCGAAACATATTTTGCTTCAAGTGTTGCTTGTATGGCGTAGGCTTCTCTGAATTGCAACAAAAAAATAACATTTCAGTTTAATTTATTTACTCATGTTTCAAAAAGGGAAATAAAGATTGATTTTGGAAGATTCTTCAGTAATAAATTATTTCCTTTATCGATTGTTGCAAAAAAGGGGCGGAGTGAAATGTTGAGAAGAGTAAATGCATTATGGATTGCAGTTGCAGCTGTTTTTATCATCAATAGTTTTGCAAAAGCGGGTGATCACGTTAAACACGTTAAAGTTGCACTTACACAAATTATGGCACATCCTGCTGCAGATACAGTTCGTAAAGGTGTGGAAGATGTACTTGCAGAAAATGGTTATAAGCAAGGTGAAAATTTAGAACTTACTTTTTTATCAGCGCAGGGCAATATTTCTACAGCAACGCAAATTGCGCGTAAATTTGTTGGTGATAAACCTGATGTAATTGTTGCAATTAGTACGCCTTCAGCACAGACGATGTTCGCGGCAACGAAAACAATTCCTATTGTCTTTGCTGCAATTTCTGATCCTATGGGAGCGAAAATAGTGTCTTCGCTTACCAAACCTGGTGGCAATGTGACGGGGTCTTCTGATCATATAGATGTTGCAGAAAGTCTCAAGCTTTTGCAAGAGGTGAAACCAGATTTGAAAAAACTTGGTTATCTTTATAATGCTTCTGAGGCCAATTCTGTTTCAACACTTAAGGTGTTAAAAGATGCAGCGAACAAAGTGGGAATTGAAATCATTCCTTCATCGGCGTCTAAACCTTCTGATGTTCAGGCGGCGACACGCGCTTTAGTTGGTAAGGTGGATCTTATTTTTATTCCCGCTGACAATACGGTTCTTTCTGTTTTAGAGGGAGCGTCAAAAGTTACACAGGAAACGAACACTCCTTTATTTACTGTCGATGCTAACTCTATTGGACGCGGACCTTTTATGACTCAGGGCGTAAATTTCTATGATGTAGGAGTTGATGCTGGCAAGTTGGTTGTGCGTATTTTGAAGGGTGAAAAGCCCGGCGATATTGATATTGTGCAGGGAGCTAATAATGATATCCGCATTGATATGAAAGCGGCTAAAAAAGCTGGTATCATCATTCCACAAGCGGTTCTTGAACGTGCAACAAAGGTTATTCAGTAGATTTCCATTGACACGATAAAAGTACATTAAGCTTTCATGGAGTGAATTTCCGGATGAATATATTTGCGTTTTCTGGTGCTGTAGAATTAGGTCTTATTTATGCATTTGTTGCAATTGGGGTTTATCTTTCGTTTCGCGTTTTAGATTTTCCTGATTTAACTGTCGATGGTTCTTTTCTTCTCGGGTCGTGTGTTTGTGGTGTTTTGATTCTTTTAGGTTTTAATCCATGGACGGCTATGGTATGCGCTTTTTGTGCAGGTATGGTAGCTGGATTATTAACAGCTTTGCTGAATTTACATTTTGGTATTTTAAATCTTTTGGCTTCCATTTTAACGATGTCAGCGCTTTATACGATTAATCTTCGTATTATGGGGATTATGGGAGGATCTAATGTTAATTTAGCACGTGCTGATACTGCTTTAACACCCTTTTATGATTTGTTTGGTTTGTCTGATATTTTTGTGCGTCCTCTTTTTGTTGGTGCTGTATTGTTAGTTGTGGCATTTTTGATTTGGCGCTTTTTGGAAAGTGAAATCGGTCTTGCTATGAGGGCGATGGGTGCTAATCCACGGATGGCTACGGCGCAAGGGGTTCATACGTCAGCGTTGATTTATTTTGGTATGGGTCTTTCAAATGCATGTGTTGCGCTTGGAGGTTCCCTTTATATTCAAACCGCGATTGCTACCGATATTACCGGTGGAATTGGTACGATTGTTTTCGGTTTAGCAGCAGTTATTATTGGTGAAACCCTCTTTCGTACGCGCAATATTTTCTGGATTATTATCAGTTGTATTGTGGGATCTGTGCTTTATCGCGTTGCAGTGCAGTTTGCTTTTGAAGCACAGGGGATCGGTATTGATACGTCGACCGATCTTCAATTGATCACCGCGCTTTTGGTTGTTTTAACACTTATTGTACCACGCTATTTGGGGAGGCGTAAACATGATTGAGTTTTCTCATGTTGGGGTTACTTTTAAACCGCAAACGCCTTTAGAAAAACAGGCATTAATTGATATTAATCTCAAGATTGATCGTGGCAGTTTTGTTACGATTATTGGTTCAAATGGCGCTGGTAAATCAACTTTGCTTAGTGTTTTAGCGGGCGCAACCCTTCCTACGACAGGAAAAGTGGTGATTAATGGACAAAATGTTTCTAGGCAATCTGTAAGTGAGCGCGCTGGGAGGGTTGCTTGTGTTTTTCAGGATTCATTAATAGGAAGCTGTGGTTCTTTAACAATTGAAGAAAACTTGGCTCTTGCTGCTCTTCGAGGGAGCCGCCGTGGTTTGCGTTCAGCCTTAAATCATGAAAAACGGCAATTTTTCCGAGATGAAATTGCTCAATTAGGTATTGGTCTTGAAGCGTATATCCATAATCCTATGGACAGTTTATCGGGTGGACAACGTCAAGCAGTTTGTCTTGTGATGGCTACTTTAGCGCATGCGGATGTTTTATTGCTTGATGAGCACACTTCAGCATTAGATCCAGGAATGGCTGATTTTGTGATGCGGTTAACCGAAAAAATCGTTGAAGAGAAAAAATTAACAACTATTATGGTGACGCATTCTATGCGTCAGGCCCTTGATCATGGAGATCGGACGCTGATGTTGCATGGTGGTAAAGTGATTTTTGATGTGTCTCAAGAAGAGCGGAAGGGTTTGAATGTAAATGATTTAATTGGTATGTTTCAGAAAGTTCGCGGGGAAGCTCTTGATGATGATGAACTGTTAATGGATTAATATTTTGGCTGAGAAAAAAGCGCATGAAGTTGACTCTTTTCTAACGCGTCTTTCACGTTCTTTCCCTATCGTTCTCATTTATGGACCAGATCGTGGTCTGGTTTGTGAACGTGCACAGCGTTTTGCGAAGCTTACACGGGTGGCCATAGAAGATCCATTTTCAATGATTCGTTTGGATGCTGCTGAAATTGATAAAGATCCTGCTCGTTTGGGAAATGAAGCGCGTACTTTATCGCTTTTTGGCGGAGATCGTTTGATATGGGTCTCTAACAGTGCTAACCAAAAAGGCTTTCTTACAGCCTTGAAGTTTTTAATTGAGGAACCACCAGAGGCATGTTTTATTCTCATTGAAGCGGGGGATTTAAAAAAAGGAACAGGCTTACGCAATATTGTTGAAACGGCATCAAAAGCGATGGCCCTTCCCTGTTTTGCCGATGATGCTCGTTCTCTTGATGGCTTGATTGATGAGGTTTTAGGTCATTTTAAGAAGACCCTTTCTTTGGATGCGCGCAAGTGGTTGCACGAAAGTTTGGGAGGGGATCGTCTCGTATCACGGAGTGAATTGGAGAAGCTTTGTCTTTATGCTTCAAATGTCCATATTACTCTTGAAGATGTGAAGGCTGTTGTGAGCGATGTGAGTGCTCTTTCTCTAGATGAAGTGATTGATGCTCTTTTATTGGGTGATATAACAGGTTTTGAGGCTCATTTTAGTAGACATGCAGCACTGCATGGTGCGCTTTTTTTTATTTTGAGTACGGCACAGAGGCATTTTCAGCAATTACAGCTTTTGCGTTATCAAGTCGAGGTTGAAGGGAAAGCACCCTTTACAGTGATTTCTCAAGCGCGACCACCGATTTTTTTTCAACGGAAAAAAATAGTTGAACAGGCTTTAAGATATTGGAAACTGGAACATATTTCTTACGCAATGGAAAGAATTCAAAGCGCTGTTTTAGATAGTCGTAAGAATCCGCTTTTGGGTGAAGCGATCATTCGTCAAGTTTTGCTAGGGCTTACAATTGTTGCGCGGCGCCAAATGGCTGGTTAAAATATTCAGTTGTGTTTTTGGTGGCTTATTGACTTGATTTATGGCGTTGGCGGAAGAGAAAATGCTTTTAGAATTACGGTATCTTTTTGCACAATTTGTTTAGCTGAATTTTCAATATTTGAAACAGTTATATTGATTGTTGCTACCAGAAGGTTTGGCATAATGTAATCCCACTATAAGAAGAATTGTTATCTGTTTAGTAATGCATGTTTGTAAGCAATGGATTGTCAAGTTTTAGGGCTTGATGTTACGTTTTCTATCATTTATTTGTTGTGCGTTTTCCTGGTAAAAATAATCTGTTAGTAGTTTGTGCGGGTAATTATTGAGCTGCACCTGACTTTATTTATTCTTTTATCGGTTGTGGTTTTTTAAATGTTTGGTACATAAATCTTGAACAAACAGAGAGACAAATCGTAGTTATGTTACCGTTTTCAAAGAGTTTTTAAAGGTGAAAGATGCTCCATATTCAGTTTGAAAAAATAGCACTCATTGGGATCGGTCTTATTGGTTCTTCTTTGGCAAGAGTGATTAAAAAGAAAAATATCGCGGTTCAAATTTCTATTGCAACGCGACGGCAAGAAACCTTGAAAAGGGCGCGTGAATTGGAACTTGGGGATTTTTATACAACCGATAATGCGGAAGCTGTTGAAGGAGCAGATTTAGTGATTGTCTCTGTTCCTGTTGGAGCGAGTGCGGAGGTGGCAAAAACCATTCGTGATCATTTAAAGTCGGGAGCGATTGTGACTGATGTTGGCTCTACAAAAGCTTTGGTTATTGAGGAAATGGCGCCTTTATTACCCAAAACCGTTCATTTTATTCCTGGTCATCCGATTGCCGGAACTGAATATTCAGGACCAGATGCTGGTTTTGCTGATTTATTTATGAATCGCTGGTGTATTTTAACCCCTTTTGCTGAAAGTGATGCTGTAGCTGTCGCGCAATTGACAGCGTTTTGGGAGGCTTGTGGTGCTCGTGTCGAGAAGATGACTCCTAAACATCATGATCTTGTTTTGGCTATTGTTTCGCATTTGCCGCATTTGATTGCTTATAATACTGTTGGGACAGCGAGTGATTTAGAAAAAGTGACGAATTCAGAAGTGATTGCTTATTCTGCTTCGGGTTTTCGTGATTTTACGCGTTTGGCATCTTCTGATCCTGTTATGTGGCGAGATATTTGTTTGCATAATAAGGAAGCTATTTTAGAAATGTTGAGCCGTTTTAATGAAGGGCTTGCTTCCCTAGAACGGGCAATTCGTTTGGGAGATGGTGAAACATTGTTTAACTTTTTTACCCGTACGCGTGCTGTACGCCGTAATATTATTGCTGCGGGTCAGGAAATAGATGCTCCTGATTTTGGACGTCATAATCTTTCTAAAGAGAGGGGATGAAAACAAAGCTTTTTTCTAGAAACCTATATTTTTTTAAGTTGTGAATTGCCATAAAGAGAAGGTAAGCAACTGATCGGGTAGAGATGACTAGGGTTTAAAAAAGTCATTTGGTGTGTGTCAAATCTTGTAATATCACAGATCGCTTTGGATAGGTTTTTGTAGATGCCTTACCTGCTTTCCTGACAGTATCAACGGTTGATATGTATAGATTTTTATAGTTTTTGGCTCTTGAAGCATTCTATGTGGTTTTGATACAAAGTGAGGCTTGACCATATTGATCATTGCCCTTTATATTGGCGAAGATTGTTTTTAGGCTTTGGTGATTTTTATAAAGCTTGAATAGATTGGGAAGAGTGTTACCAGAAAGTATTAAGATTTGTTAAGAAGTATCTTTTGGTATAGCTATCGTATCCTTGTTGATGCAGTAAGTCATTATTGGCGTGGGAATGGGAGTGCTTTTGCCAGTCATGTCGCGCTGTCGGGGCTTTTAGCATTTTTCCCTTTCGTTATTTTTGGGACATCTCTTGCTAGCTTTATCGGTGCTTTTACTTATACGCCGCAAAAAATAAAAACGCTTGTGCAGTTACTGCCAGATGTCATTGCAGAGCCTTTATCTCAGGAAATTATCAATGTTTTAACTGTTCAGCGAGGGGGTGTGTTAACAGTTTCTGTCATTGGAGCAGCCTATTTTGCCTCTAATGGGATAGAGGCTTTGCGTACAGCTTTAAATAAGGCTTATCGTGTTGTTGATCGACGTAGTTTGTTGTTTTGTCGTTTTCAAAGTTTGTTTTTTGTAATTCTTGGCACCGTTGGTCTTGTTGTGATCAGCTTTTTATTGGTTTTGGCACCTTTACTGATAAAAATTATGCAAAATCATTCTTTTTTCATTATTGAATATATTGGTATAATTCGTCTATGGCGTTACATAATTGCAGCAGTTGTTCTCTTTGTAAGTCTTTTGATTGTTCATAAATGGCTCCCAGCAGAGCGACGGAAATTTATAGATATCTTACCAGGAATCGTGGTGACAATGTCAGTGTGGTTTATGGCTTCTATTGCTTTTGCGCAATATTTGACAATGTTTGATTATATTTCTACCTATGCGGGGTTAGCATCTATTATGGTTGCGATTATTTTTCTTTATATGTTAAGTGCAATTTTTATTTTGGGAGGTGAAATAAACGCAGCGATAATGTTTTATCGCAAGCATTTACGATCTTCAGATGAATGAAAGAACCTCTATCGTTGCGTGAAAGCCAAGAAACGAATACACGAGTAAAACCTGCCATCACCTTGTTGATTGATGCGGATGCTTGTCCTGTAAAAGCTGAAATTTATCGTGTTATGAATCGTTATCAGCTAAAAACCTTTATTGTAGCAAATCGTTTTTTCTCTCTTCCAGATGAAACCCTCATTGAAAGAGTGGTCGTTTCTGGTGGACTTGATTGCGCGGATGATTGGATTGTAGAACATGTATATGAGGCTAGTATCGTTGTTACTAGTGATATCCCTTTAGCAGCACGCGTTGTGCGGGCTGGGGGTGTTTGTCTTTCGCCATCGGGGCGTGTTTTTGATGCAAGTTCAATCGGTCAAGCTCTGGCGATGCGTAATTTGATGGAAGATTTGCGAGGACAAGGGTATATAACAGGAGGGCCTCGTCCTTTGTCTCGTAAAGATCGTTCTTCTTTCTTGTCAGCACTAGATCTCGTTATACAACGTTTAAAAAGGCGCGGTTATTAAGTTATTGGGCTTCTTTCATGACAGCTTTTATAAGTCTTTTAGCATCGTCATTGGCCCATGGAGCAGCACCATTGAATGAAGCAATAAGATACCCCTCTTTATTGATGAGAAGTGTGACGGGTAATCCTAAAGCGAGTCCTTGTTTTCTAATGTTGTTGAAAATCTCCATTGTTTCATCGCGATAATAAAGCAAATTATCAGCGTGAACATCTTGTAAAAATTTTTGAATTTTTTCAGAAGAAGCTATTTTGTCTACATTAATAGCTATGACATCGAAATTTTCTCCACCCATCTCACGTTTTAATTGCGCCAGTTCGGGCATTTCTGTGCGGCAGGGAGCACACCAAATAGCCCATAGATTGATCAAGAGCGGTTTTCCAGTAAATTCAGCGAGTTTGTGGTCTTTTCCTTGAATATCCTTGAAAGAAAGTTGATTCATATCTGCGGGCGTATCAACAAATCGCATGTGGATAAAAAAGCCTTTTGCTGCTTTTCTGATCGCTGTTATTTTTTCTTCTTGTATTTTTTTGGTATTTTTTCCTGAAATAAAATCGGTGAAAAAGGACACTATCTTGTCATAAGGGCTTTTTATTGCGTATAAACTGACAGTAGCTAGGATCACGACAACAAAAAATGATGCGATGAAGAACCCCTTTTTATTCTTCTTTTTTTGCGTTTTAGGAATCATAATTTTTATCCTTTTTATGGGTGGTTTCAGAGTATGACAGATGAGAAGTTAAAGAACCAAATGTGGGGTGGACGTTTTATAGCAGGACCTGCTGCAATTATGGAAGAAATTAATGCTTCAATTGATTTTGATCAAAAACTTTATCGGCAAGATATTGAAGGTTCACTTGCTCATGCCGCGATGTTAGTGCAAACGGAGATTATTTCACAATCAGATTATGAAAAAATTGTTCATGGTTTAAAGCTTATTCGTCAAGAAATTGAGGACGGTCGGTTTATTTTTTCACGAAGACTTGAAGATATTCATATGAATATTGAAGCACGACTTTGCGAGTTGATTGGTTCTGTAGCAGGGCGTTTGCATACGGCGCGTTCACGCAATGATCAAGTTGCTGTTGATTTTCGTTTGTGGGTACGTGAGGCGTCACAGAGGATAGCGCAAGCTTTAAAAAGATTGATAGAGAAATTGCTTGTTCGAGCAGAACAGCATATCGATACATTTATGCCAGGCTTTACGCATTTGCAATCGGCGCAGCCTGTAACATTTGGTCATTATATGATGGCTTATGTTGAAATGTTTGGTCGAGATTTATCGCGGATACGTGATGCAGTTGAGCGAATGAATGAATCACCCTTAGGGGCTGCAGCCTTGGCAGGTACAAGCTTTCCAATTGATCGTTTTATGACAGCAAAAGCGTTAGGTTTTCGAGAACCAACACGCAATTCGATTGATAGTGTTTCTGATCGTGATTTTGCGTTGGAATTTTTAAGCGTTGGTGCTCTTTGTGCAATGCATCTTTCGCGTTTAGCGGAAGAAATTGTCCTTTGGTCAAGTGAACAATTTCATTTTATTCGTTTATCAGACGCTTTTTCAACTGGTTCATCCATTATGCCACAAAAAAGAAATCCAGATGCTGCAGAACTTGTGCGTGCAAAAACTGGGCGACTGAATGGAGCTCTGATTGGGTTGTTAACGGTGATGAAAGGTTTGCCCCTTGCCTATTCAAAAGATATGCAGGAAGATAAAGAATATGTGTTTGATGGAGCTTTGAGTCTAGAATTAGCGCTGGCAACAATGACAGGGATTATAGGTGATTTGCAAGTTAATAAAGAAGCTATGAAACAAGCGGCTGATTCTGGTTATGCAACTGCAACGGATTTTGCAGATTGGCTTGTGCGTGAATTAGGGCTTCCTTTTCGTGAAGCACATCATATTACCGGGCGTGCTGTAGCATTGGCAGAAAAGAAACAATGTGCTTTGAATGATTTGCCATTGGTTGAACTTCAAGCGATATATCCAGAGATTAATGCAGCGCTTTTTGATTTTTTAACGGTTGAAAAATCAGTTGAAAGTCGTAAAAGTTTTGGTGGAACGGCGCCTTCAGAAATACTTTGTCAAATTGCTTATTGGAAAAAACGCCTTGTAACTGCCTGAATGGTTGGATCGTAAATCCAAAAAATGAAAAAGCCTTGATAGGAGAGAGAAGGGCGTATGAAAATCATTTTAAAGAGTTTAACAATTGTCCTTGTGGGGTGTGTTTTTATTGTTGGGTGCGGCCGTAAAGGGCCATTAGAAATGCCTTATTCAACTATGGAAAAACCTGCGCGAGGAGCATCTTCACTTAAAAGTGAAGAAGATAAATCTTTTGTGCTTGATCGTTTGATACAGTAAGGGGGAAATATGCATTTTTTCACCTATCATCAAGGCATGCTTCATGCTGAAGGGCTTTCGCTTTCTGTTCTTGCACAGGATGTGGGAACACCTTTTTATTGTTATTCGGCTAGTGCATTGGTTGGACGTTTTCAAGAGTATCAAAAGGCATTTCAAGAGATACCGAGTTTGATTGCTTATGCGGTTAAAGCCAATTCTAATCAAGCTGTTTTGCGGCTTCTTAGCTTGAATGGATCGGGAGCTGATGTTGTTTCAGAAGGTGAATTGCGGCGTGCTCTTGCTGTTGGGATTCCTGCGCATCGTATTGTTTATTCTGGAGTTGGTAAAACAGTGCGGGAGATAGATTTTGCTCTTTCTCAAGATATTTACTGTTTTAATGTTGAGTCAGAGCAGGAACTTGAACAATTGTCAGCCCGTGCTGTTGCGCTTTCAAAAACAGCACGGGTTTCATTACGCATTAATCCAGATGTTGATGCAAAGACTCATGAGAAAATTACAACGGGAAAATCTGAGAATAAATTCGGTATTCCACTGTTGTTAGCAAGAGAGGCTTATAAAAAAGCGGATTCTTTACCTGGATTACATGTTTGTGGTGTCGATATGCATATTGGTAGTCAGATTTGTGATTTAAAACCGTTTGAGGAGGCATTTTTTATTATCGCAGATTTTGTGCGTCAATTGTGGAGCGATGGTTATGCGATAACGCATATAGATGTTGGTGGTGGGCTTGGTATTGCATACGGTAATGAACAATATAACATACCTTCTCTTTTTGATTATGCAGCGCTTGTAAAGAAGCATATTGCACCGTTAGGGATCAATATTATCGTGGAGCCGGGACGTAGCATTGTGGGAGAAGCTGGTGTGTTGGTGACTTCTGTTCTCTATTTAAAAAGAGGAGAAGGGCGGAATTTTGTTATTGTTGATGCTGCGATGAATGATCTTATACGTCCAACGCTTTATGAGGCTTGGCAGAGTGTAGTGCTTGTGAAACAAACATCAAGTGATGCATCGCTTATTCAGGCAGATATTGTTGGTTCAGTTTGTGAAACCGGCGATTATTTAGCATTAGATCGCTGTGTGCCGATCTTAGCACCAGGTGATCTTTTGGCGATTACGGGAGCGGGCGCTTACGGTGCGGTGATGGCGAGTACCTATAATAGCCGGCTTTTGGTGCCAGAAGTTCTTGTTCAGGATACGCGTTACGCGGTCATTCGTCCGCGTCTTGATTATGCGCAATTGATAGGCTGTGACCATATTCCAGATTGGCTCTAGCGTTGTTAGGTGTTTGTGGTCTTATTTTTACTAAACTTTGATGAAACAATTTATTTTCTGGAAATAGTCTTGTATGGGTTTTATGATCGCAATTCGCCACTGTAAAAGGGGACAAATGTTTGTCTATGAAAAATGAAAACATCAAAAGTTTTGCAAGAATAAAGCTTTTGTATGTGCGCATTTTAATGTGGTTTATCCTCTCATTCGAGCGGATATGGGTGCGTTTGTTGCCGTTTTTCTTAGTTCTTAGTCTCTTTTGTTCGCTTAGTTGGTTTGGTATTTTTGGTATTCTAGGTTATTGGCTACATTTACTCTTACTTGGGCTTATACTTTTTTTTGCTGTGGGGAGTTTATTTTTTCTTATTCATTTTCGGTTTCCTACAACGAGGGAAATTAATCAGCGTCTTGAACAAGAAAACAGCCTTAAAAATCAGCCTTTAAGCGCTCAAACCGACCATGTATATTTCGAAAATAGTGAAGATATTAGTGTAATTATTTGGCGTGAACATCAACGCCGCATGGCGAAACAATTATGCCATTTAAAAACTGGTTTTATCTATCCTAATAGTGCAGTTCATGATCCTCTGGCTCTGAGGACTTTATGTATTCTCCTTTGTGTGTGTGCTTTTAGTTTTTCTTTTGGTTCGCTTGGGGGACGTTTGGCAGATGCGTTTGATTTTCGTCCTATTGTTGATGAAACAACCATACGGATTGATGCTTGGATTACCCCGCCTGCTTATACCGGTGTTGCGCCTATTTATTTAACAAAAGATGAGAAAAAACAGCTTGCAGTTCCTGAAGGGAGTGACGTCGTTGTACGTGTTGTCAATGGTGCTGGTATTACAGTAAAAGCAAAATCTGATGACGATGGGCGCGAAGTTTTGTTTTCAAAGAAAAACGAAAAAGGGATTTTGAATGATTCCATTGTTCATTTTGAAACACATTTAAAACATTCAATAGGTTTGTTTGTTTCATCACGTCACAAGCAACAGCAGTGGCATTTGCAGGTGATTAAAGATCAGCCCCCAACAATTCGTTGGCTGGAAAAACCAGGGCGGATTTTGACTGGTTCGTTAGAACTTCAGTATGAGCTGGATGATGATTATAGTGTGACAAAAGCTTTTGTTGAAATAGAGCCTTTTTTTAATCAGTACAAAAGTGCGTCTTCTCTTTATAACGCACCTGAAATAAAGCTTCTTCTTCCACGTGGTGGAAAGGGTAAAATGAGGACGGTACAAGATGTATCAGCGCATCCGTGGGCTGGTTCAGAAGTTAAAATAACTCTTGTGGCAGAAGATGGCGCGGGGCAACAAGGCCGTAGCAAAACTTTTGTTATGACATTACCACAGCGTGTTTTTTCAAATCCTGTTGCACGCGCAGTGATTGAATTGCGTCGTTTACTGGTTCTTGATGCTTCTGCAAAAGAGCGTGTACTCGATATGCTTTCTGCTTTGCTTGTGCGTCCAGAAGAGGGGCTGAAAAATATCACACATTTTCTTGTTCTACAGAGTGTATGGACAAGGCTTTCTATGGCAGAAACAGAGGATGATTTGCGTAGTGTGGTTGATTATTTATGGCAGATAGCTTTGGGTATTGAAGGCAATCAGTTCGAATCTGTTCAGAAAAATTTAAAACAAGCACAAGCTGCTTTACGTGATGCACTTCGTTATGGTGCTCCAGCTACAGAAATTGAACGCCTTATGGCAGATTTACGCCAAGCTATGGATAATTATATTCACGCTTTGGCTGAAAATGCACAAGACAAGAGCAATCCTAACAATAGCAATTTTAGCCGTCCTAATCTTTCTGAAGATTCATTACAAAAAAAGCTCAATTTAATTGAAGAAATGGCCAAAATGGGTTCTTCTTTAGCAGCTGAACAACTGTTGGCTGAAATTGAACAGACTCTTGATCATTTGCAAGTGCAAAAAGGTAATCAAAGTGAAGAGAAGGGTCAGAGTAAATCTGCAAGGATGAAAGAAAAAATGGATCAGCTTGGAGATTTGATGCATCGTCAGCAAGAAATTCTCAATGAAACACATCAATTAGAAATGGAACAACAACGTGGAGAAAGTATACCGGAAAAGCAAAGAGAATCTTTAAAAAAACGTCAAGCTGAGTTGCAGTCTGAATTATCAATGTTAGAAAAAGAATTATTAGCGCAAGGGTTTGGATCAAATAGTGCCTTCAAAAGGGCAGAAGAAAAAATGAATTCTGCAGAAAATGCTCTTGAACACGGAAATAATCAAATATCCATACAAAATCAGTCAGATGCTTTAGAAGCTTTGCGGCAAGGTGCACAAAATGTTTTAGAAAAAATGCGTGAAGTGCTTAAGGAAGCCGGAGAAAATCAAAATACTACTGCTGGTTCTGAAGATCCATTGGGGCGTCCACTTTCTTCAAAAACAGATCAAGGGCAAGAAGGAACGATTATACCACAAGAAAGTGATCAAATGCGTACACGGCAGATCTTGGAGGAAATTCGCAAACGTTTGGGTAGGGAACATATTTTAGAAGAAGAAAAAAACTATCTTGAGAAGCTACTCCATTTTAATTAAGTGCTTTTTTCTTTTAATAGATAGAAGCGTATTGGAAGCCTTTGTAGAGCACAAGATTCAAAAATAAAAGTCATCATTAAAGCGCTTGTTTGAAATGATTATAAAAATATTCTGTACGTTTTTTTTGTGATTTGCGTTTAAAATATGAGACATTGAAATGTTCTCTATTGCGGAGAAATGGCAAAAGTCCATATAAACAAGGTATATGAATGCCTGTGATATTTAAAATTTTTTCTAAACGGTATGTTGAATTGGATATAATCACACTAAGAGATTTTTATGCTTCGACCCTTGGACTGCGTGTGCAGGCGACACTGTGTGACCAATTAAATTTATGGTGGCCCGATCTTACTGATAAACGGGTTATGGGTTTGGGGTATGCGCTTCCTTATCTTTCTTTGTTGCGTACACGTGCACAACAATGTTTTGCTTTTATGCCAGCTAGCCAGGGTGCTTCACCTTGGCCTTGTGCTGAGAAAGTTGCTACAGCACTCGTTTTTGAAGAAGATTTGCCGCTTCCTGATGCTTCTGTTGATTGTATTTTACTGGTACATGCACTTGAATATACAGAAAATTCCTTTGAAACACTGAATGAAATATGGCGTGTTTTAGCTCCCAATGGAAGCTTGGTTGTTATTGTCCCTAATCGTCCTGGTTTTTGGGCGCGCAACGCTTGTACACCTTTTGGTTACGGTGAGCCTTATAGTCGGCAACAGATCACTCGTTTGTTTGAAAAAACAAATTTTATTTCTGAGTCAGTACAAGAAATTGTACATTATACGCCTTCTTCAGGTTGTATCTCGCGGTTATTCTCATTTTTTTATGAGCCGTTTGCACGCTATCTTTTGCCTTATTTTGGAGGGCTATTAATGTGTAAAGCACAGAAACGTGTTTATCAGGGTTTGCTTGTACAGCGTCGTCAATCGCGGCGTGTTTTTATTCCTGCTTTATCACCTCAAGCCTATGAAAGCTCTTCTCAGCTTGCTCCAAAGCCTATTTTACGACGGTGACCGTGAAGGACTAAGCGCAAAACTCATTGGGCTTCACCATTTTTACTTATGCAAGGGGTAAGCAGGCGCTATCATCAAAAGCGTTTTTGAAGCTGTCAATGTCCGATGAGTTTTAAAGGTTTAAACGATAGCCGTTTGGATCAGTTATGAGAATTCGTGCATTGGAGGGGTCTTTTTCGATTTTTTGTCGTAAACGGTAGATATGGGTTTCTAAGGTATGGGTAACAATGTTTTCATTATAGCCCCAAATTTGTTCTAACAGTGTTTCACGATTCACAATTTTATCATAAGAGTGATAAAGGTATTTAAGAATCGCTGCTTCTTTTTCTGTAAGACGAATTTTGTTGTTGTGTTGATCAATAAGGAGCCTTTGTCTAGGTTTAAAAATATAGGGACCGATGTAAGAGACTGTATCGTTATTTTTCTCATATTGACGCAATTGGGTGCGCATTCGTGCCAATAACACCGCAAAGCGAAAAGGCTTTTTTATATAATCATTAGCACCTGTTTCAAGATCTAAAAAGGTATCGCAGTCTGTATCATGATTCGTGATCATGATAATGGGAGCGCGAAATCCTTGCGAGCGTAATTTTTTAATGGCTTCACGACTATCAAGGTCAGGCAATTCAAGTCCAAAAATAGCGAGATCAATACTATTTGTTTGGGTTATCATTATTCCTGCTTTAGCTGTTTTTGCTTGGAATACTTCAAATTCCTTATGTATTTGCAATTGTTCTACCAAAATAGGGCGCAAATCATTATCTGCTTCAACAATTAAAAGGGTGTAGCGGTTCATTTTTTTCCTTATAAGATTGTTAATGTACCGAGAACTGAAAAATAGTTTCATAAAAAATGAGATTTCATGCAAGGAAAATTAAAAAAGAAAGCTTCTAAAAAACGAACTTTTATTGCTTCTATGGTTGTTCGTCGACAGGCAGGGCGTCATGCGGCACGAGGTATTTTGTGTGCTGGTCAAAATCATTTTTTTTGTGCTTTGGGTTGGGCTGGTATTTCTGCTTTTAAGCGTGAAGGAGATGGGGCTACACCTTTAGCACATATGCGTTGTTTGAGTGGATTTTGTGGCAACTCTTATCGTTTTTTACCACGTTCTGCTTTGCCTTTTCACCGTATTCGAATGCAAGATGGTTGGTGTGATGCGTGTAATGATGCCAATTATAATCGTTTGGTACGTCTTCCTTATGGTAATAGTGCTGAAAAAATGCAACGTGAAGATGGGCTTTATGAAATTGTTGTGGTTTTGGATTGGAATATTACTGAGCGAAAAATGGCAAGAGGGAGTGCCATATTTATGCATTTAGCACGGGAAAATTATTCGCCAACAGAAGGGTGTATTGCACTTGCTCGTCGTGATATGGAACGTCTTTTACCATACATGAGCAAACGGACAAAAATTATTGTGTTAAGGTAGAAAAATTTCTTCATTTAAGGTTGCCCATCAAACAAACCTCTTTCCATTCATCTTCTGTTACCGGTTGTACTGATAAGCGACTTACATTAACCAGCACCATATTTTTCAGTTTTGGATTGGCTTTAATCTGCTTTAATGAAACAGGGGTTGGCATATCACAAACTGCACGAATATCTACACATTCCCAGCGTGGATCAGAGGATGTAGAATCAGGGTGTGCTTCAGCACAAACTTCTACAATGCCAACAATTTCTAACCCTTTATTAGAGTGATAAAAAAAACCTTTATCACCATATTTCATAGTGCGCATATTGTTACGGGCTTGATAATTGCGTACACCATCCCATTGTTCGCCCTCAGCACCTTTTTTCTTTTGCATATCCCATGACCATTTATGAGGTTCAGATTTAAAAAGCCAATAAGCCATGTGCTCTCCTGTTTATGAACCAAGGAGTATAAGATGTGATATCAAAAAACACAATAAAGTCAATATGTTATTTGCAATTATTTTATATGAATCCACTTAAGAATCCACATTTTTATGCATGATTCATTTGACCATTTTTTATAAACAATTGCTATCTATAAACAGAGCATAAAAAGCAAATCATGATGTAAATATTATAACGCATGTAAATATTCACATGAAATGAAAAGCAGATATCATTCATAACAGTTCATAAATTTTGTGATACGTTTTTATCACTCAAAATCGTATAGGTTTAAAAATCACAGCTTGTTTTAAAGATTGGTTTGTTAATCGCATGATTAGATCATCCTATAAGAGGGTAATCGTTTGAAATTGTCATAAGTTTATAGGTTTAATTTATAAAGATTGCATAAAAGGATTTAAAGATAAGATCGCTTTTAAAACCACGATATTTTTTTACCGGAATAGGAAATAAACAGATAATGAAAATCATAGTGTTATGTCTTATGAAATTGAAAGCCTTTTAATGATATACCCAAGAAAGCAACAAACGTTTTAAGAATTATAGTTTAAAAGCACAGAGCCCAAATTTGGATTGAGAGATTTTAGTCTCTCCAAATTTGGGGGCACCTATTGAGACAAAGATAAAAAAATGAAGATCTAGCTTTCACAGAAGAGCAAATCTTAAAAATCTTACATTTTATAAAAGCGTTTGTTTATTTGTCTTATGAAAAGCTGCTTTTAAAAACCAAAATGCTCGTAAATGTAAAAAAAACGATTTTGTTACAAACTATTTACTTAAGACACATTTTCTTTTGATTACATTGATAAAGCTACCAAGCATTTACAGTCTCTCTCATTCAAATAAGTGATTAAAGATCATAGGCATCGTTTACATTCCTTTTGATAAGTTTTCATATCTCTCATAGAGCACTTGCAATATGATACGTTTTGTATATAT
>NZ_CM001557.1:1579025-1622278 GCF_000273375.1 Bartonella birtlesii IBS 325 | reverse complement strand
TTTGCATTACCATAGGCTTTACCCCAGACCTTGGTACAATATGAGATCTTGGCATTGCCATAAACAGAGCCATGAACCTCACAAGAGCCACCCACGCTAGCCGTGCCATAGACCCTACCATAAATCTTTGCACAACTATTAACAACGGCATAATTATAAACCTTAGCATGGCTGTGAATGCGAGCCGAGCCAGAAACTTTGGCACGCCCATAAACCCTTGCATAACTAAACACCACAGCATCATAAGAAACATGGGCATGATCATAAATATGGGCATCAGCAAAAACGCGCGCGCCATCACTCACATGGGCATTGCCATAGACCCAGTAATTTCCCTCATAAGAAAGGTTGTGCTTTCCTTTTCGATATAGCTACCTAAGATACCTGCTTTGATATCCGAAAAGTCTTTTAATGCTTGGATACGGTAAAGAACATATTTACCAAATACACGCTGTTTCATTTGTGAGTGCAAACTTCTTTTGCATAGCACAATTCCTTTATAAGAAGATTAAATTTTTGAATGAGATGTTTTAAAGAGGGGCGCCCCTACCGCGTCCGCGCGTGTCATTTACGCAGCGTTATTTGCAATATCTACAATATTATCAGCATCATAAACTTCATGATGAGCTGCAATGCACCTTACTTCTAATCGATCATTTAATTTTACATTGCCATAAGCTTTTCCACAAACCTTAAGATAACCACTAAGCTTTGCATTATCATAAACTTGTCCATAAATTTTAGCATACCTACTTACTGTTTATGGTGCTCTCTTTTTGTGTAAAGGGCATAATGCCATTCAAAAAATTAATTTGATTACAGATTTCTGGTAACTAAGAAGTTCTTATTTTTTAGGATGAGGTAAAAAGTAATATGTTAGCGTTTTAGTGAGATACTATAGAGCATGTTCAGAAATTAGTAGTATTGTTTATTAAGATTTTTCTTCCTTAAAGATAGAAAAAAGTTAAAACTTTATTCCTGGAATGACCAGGGGGTTATTTAATAGGGCAGTTTTGTCTGCTGTATCTATTGCTGGTTTGTTTAAAAAAGCATTAAAAAGTTTTTGTATCGCTTCTTTTTCAAGATCATTGGCAATGATGATAAAACGCGTTTGTGTGATTCCTTTCGGCCATGTTGGCAATCTTATGGGTGGATGGAAAAATGTCTGTATACCGTGTAAAACAATGGGGCGGTGTGGATCATCACACAATGCAACGATTGCTTTAATGCGGAGTAATTTTGCACCATAAAGATCTTTTAGGAGTTCTAAAAAGATATCAAGATTATTGTAATCTATTGGCTCTTCGCAGTCTAATGAAAAAGCACGAATAGTTGAGTGGTGTGCATGATCATGGAGAGAAATATTATACCATTGTTTATGTTTTTTATTTTCTGTTTTTTTATTCCATAATGTTTTGCTTATTAATGCATTTGAACAGCATTCATCAGAATGAACATCTATGATTTGCGCGGTAGGATTAATTCTTTTGAGTGTTTTGAGAAGTGTATTGGAAAGCGCTTTTTTATCAATAAGGTCTGTTTTGGTGAGGATAATTTTATCAGCAAGTACTAATTGTTTGTGTATTTCAGGATAGTGTTCAAGGAGGGAAATCGATTTTAATGTATCAAATGTTGTCAGAACATCGTCGATGAACAATGTTTGCATGAAAAGACGGTTACTTAAAAGGGCTTGTAAAATAGGCGCAGGATCAGCCATGCCTGTTGTTTCAATGATAATGCGATTGAGTGGTTTGAGATTTCCCATTTGAACGCGATTTATTAAATCAGTCAAAGTATCAATAAGGTCACTGCGCAAATTGCAGCATAAGCAACCATTGGCAAGTTCGATAATTCCTTCCGTTGTTTTTTCAACCAGAAGATGATCAATACTTATTTCACCGAATTCATTGATAATCACAGCACAATCAGCCAAAAGAGGATCACGTAGCATCCGGTTTAGCAAAGTTGTTTTGCCAGAACCTAAAAAGCCGGTAATGAGAGTGAGAGGAATGCGCTCTATTTTCATGTTTTACTGACCATCGTTTGATTATAGAGCTGTTTTTTTGTTTTGATACGGAATATGAAATTTTTTTAGCATTTTTGTTTTTTCTTTCGTTTTATATTGAAATGTAGATTCATTTGTTTGTGGCTTACTGATAAGTCGTACTTGTAAAGGAAGTACGGAAGAAGGTGGATCAGTAATAAAAGGTGAAGTAAAGATGATATTTCCTTGATCGTCATAAGAATTTGCATGCATTTTTACGGCTTCAGGCGTGCACATTTGTTGTTTCATATCATTTGCTTTAGTCAGTTTAGTACCATAGGGTTTTAGTGTTGCCAGTGTTAATTGAGGTACATCTTGATGTAAAAAACCTGCTTCGAGCAGCTGTGCAGCTTTTTCTTCTCGTTCACTTATATTGTTGGCTCCTAAAATAACAGCAATAATCGTGCGTTTATGGCGAGTTGCGGAGGCAACAAGATTAAAGCCAGAGGCACAAATAAAACCTGTTTTCATGCCATCTATTCCATTAAAACGACCAATGAGATTGTTTGAATTGGGTTGGATTTTTCGTTTATTACCAAAATCAATAGCAGGAATGGAAAAATAATGCGCATATTGAGGAAATTCACGGCGAATTTGCACCGCTAAAAGAGCAATATCACGTGCTGTGGAGTAATTTTGTGGGTCTGGTAATCCGCTTGCATTGGCAAAATGGGTACCAGCCATACCAAGGCGTTTCGCTTCAATATTCATTTGTTGTACAAAAGCTTCTTGTGAACCAGCAACTGCTTCACTCATGGCGATGGCTAAATCATTGGTAGAATTCACTAAAGTAATGGTTAAGGCTGTATCAAGTGTGAGAACAGAACCAGCTTTATATCCTGAACGGTGTGCAGGTGCTTTGGCTGCATTTTTGCTGATAGTGATGTGTTTGTTGGGTGAAATTTTTCCTGCTCTCATAGCATGAAAGATAACATAGGCAGTCATTAATTTTGTTAGAGAGGCTGGATACCAACGCTCAAAAGCTCGATGGTGCTCTAAGATATGTCCCGTTGTAACATCAACAGATATAAAGGGTTGAGCCAGAGAAAGAGTGGTTATCAAACTCAAAATCAAAGATAAAAATAAGTTAGTGAAGAGTTTTTGCATTAAGCTTAAGTCCAATATCTTCTTAGTCAGGGCTTTAAAACTTTTTTAATTTAGTACAAAAAGCTTTTTAGTCTATGATATAGAAGGCAGATGGTTAATAGCATATTAGTTTTGCTTATCGAGATAAAAATCACCATGACTTTTTTTACTTTCCCCTTTATAAGTTTAGCTTTGTAGCTTGCAAAAGTCTCTAAAGCAGTATTTATTTAATAATAGATATTGGGTAATATCTTATTCTGTTTTTTACTCTGCTTTTTTTAGAAAAAATACGCTACTGTTCTGTTTAGTTACGATTTATTCTAAGAAATGTTTCATTTATTCCTATCTCATCTTTTAGCATGACTTGGAGAGAGTGTAATACAAAATTTATAGAAGATTACCATTTTAGTATCTGTGTAGGTTCGCATTACAATCTATTTGCTAAATCTTTAGTGTACCATATCCCTTCTCTTGGATGAGTTCAGATATATTGTACTTTTCTTTCAAATGTTGTTTGTTCACATACGATGTTCTCTATAAGCTGCAAAGAAATTTATTCATGATTTAATTATATAGAGCGAGATAGAAAATGTTCCTGTGTTTTGTTGTTTTAATGCAGCGTGCAAAGCAATAATCATTTTATAAACCAATGTATTGATTCAGTTTTTGAAGTTTTTTAACAGCACAAGGTGGCAGAGGTGGAGGGTTTAGATCTTGTGCTGCTAATAAAAGCAATTCATCACAAGCTTTTTCTGTTTTTTCGATGAGTTGTTTTAGAAAATCACGTTTGCTTAAACCAGCTTCTATAGGGGGGAGAATGCGAACACGGATTGTTCCAGGATAGCGGCGAAAATTGCCTCGTGGCCAATATAAACCAGCATTGTGTGCAATGGGAACAACTTGAAGTCCCAATTCATTGTAGAGAGCAATAATCCCTGATTTATAATCTGGTTCCTGTCCTGGCTGTCGTCGTGTTCCTTCGGGAAAGATCAAAATTTGGCGCCCTTGTTTTGCTTTTTCTTTTGCTTTTTGTATGATGGTTTTTAAAGCTTTAATGGGCGTTGTTCGGTTTATGGGAATAATTTGCGTTTTTGCCATGTACCAGCCAAAAAATGGAATCCATGTCAGTTCACGTTTTAGGATGAGAGCGGGATCATCAAAATAGGGGACAAGGCTGAAAGTTTCCCACGCAGATTGGTGTTTGGGAGCGATAATATAGGCTCCTTTAGGGAGATTTTCTAGTCCTTCAATTTCATAGCTTGTGCCCGCAATATATTTTTGCAAAAAAAGTGTGACGCGCGCCCATGTTTTAGGCACAATCCACGCTTTTTTGCGTGGCATGAAAAAATAGATAGGAGCGTAAAGAATCATTTGTATAAAAGTGGTCGTATAAAAAGCGAACGTAAAAAGAAGAGAACGAAAGATAAGCACTATATTTTCCATTTTATATCTGCAAGAAGACTATATATATAACGTAATTTACGTGAGAAAACATCTCTCTTTATGTTTTTTCAAAAATCTATTTTTCAGTAACTTATTTTCCAATATTTAAAAACATAAGGAAAGAGATTGATGGAGTTACAGATGAGCAAAGACGCTTTTTTTATTCCACGGATTTTATCTATTGCGGGGACTGACCCTTCTGGTGGCGCTGGAATGCAAGCGGATTTGAAGGTTTTTTCAGCCATGAAAACCTATGGTATGAGTGTAGTCACAGCTGTTGTTGCACAAAATACTCAAGGTGTACGTGCTTTCCAGGCATTGGATGCTTCTTTTGTGGCTGATCAAATTGATTCTGTTTTTGAGGATATCCATGTTGATGCTGTTAAAATTGGTATGGTAGCAAATGCTCAGATTGCGCAGATTATAGCAGAGCGTCTTGCTTATCACAAAGCGCGCTTTATTGTTTTTGATCCCGTTATGGTTGCAAAAAGTGGCGATGTTCTTTTAAAGTCTGATACAATTGAAATTATGCGTGATATTCTTGTGCCGATGTCAACAATTATTACACCTAATTTGCCTGAGGCGGCCATGTTGTTGGGATGTGAAGTGCAATGGTCATTAAATGCTATGTACCAATATGGTCCTCGGCTTTTAGCTTTAGGTTGTAATGCAGTTTTATTGAAAGGAGGACATTTGAGTACTCTTGCTTGCAAAGGTACAGTAAATTATGATTGTTCTAGTCCAGACCTTTATTGTGATTGTGAAGAGGTTCTGACACTTGAAGCTTCACGTATCATAACTACCAATGATCATGGTACAGGTTGTACCATTTCAGCTGCAATTGCAGCTTTATTGCCTACGCAGCCTTTAGTTTGCGCAGTTAAACAAGCAAAAGACTATTTGAATGGGGCTTTATCTGCTTCAAGTGTTTTGCAAGTAGGGAAGGGGCGGGGACCACTTCACCATTTTTATGAATTATGGAAGAGTATGTGAAATAATTGATGCGAAAAAAAATTCTGTTTTCGTTGTTATATTTTTATGGGGTTGTATGGAGTGTTTTGATAGGTTCTCTGGTTCGCAATTTACCGGCTGTGGTAATGATGCAAAGATCATCCATGGGGGGTGGAAGGGTTTTGGGAGTGAAAAAAGCTATTGGACGAGTGATAACAGCTATAGCGCTTTCTTCTACATGGCCCCGTTGTGTTCACTAGTATCGGTAAGACCACGATTATATCAGCCTTTCTGGTCAATCTCTGCGTATTCACTATGCGTTTGGTTTGTTCTCCTTTTTTTATAGAGGAAAATCACAAGGACAATGTAAATAGGATATGAGTAAAGGGAAGCAAATGCCGTGAAGGTACCAGAAAAGCATATTATGGTAGAGTTAGAGAATATAAGTCTCGATCTTTTTTGCAGTGAGGCTCAATCGTTATTCTGTTTGAGTTTGTTCTTAATAATTCCTAAAGTACGGTAAAATGCTTATGGAATTAATGCGTACACATCCTTTTGTGGTTAAGATGGGAGACAAATTTGTTGATGAGGTCTTTTATCAACGTCTTTTAACCGCAACCATCACCGATTATGCTGGCAATGAATCTGATAGCTTTGAAGCAGAATTTGATGATAACGGCGATGATTTAAGTGTTTCACAAAGCAACAGTGCATAGTAAGTTGCTCTGATATAAGAACAGCATCAGTGCTTTTATGAGGTGTTTTATTGTTGAATCGGTTGTGAACTGTGGTGGCAGTGAAGGAGAGATTTCACATCTTTGTGGCAAAAAAGCAGTGAACATTTTGATTACAAAACTATTGGTGAGATTGTCGAGACACAAGAAAAGGTCAGTTCACAGTTTACTAAACAAACTTTCTCTTCTGTGGTGCGCATAGATTGGTTGGTAGTTGATTTTTTAACCTGCCTTGCTGATCAAAGTAAGCGCATTATTTTGATCGCTTAAAAAGGCAGTCATGCCAAATTAACATTAAACAGATTTTAGCAGACCTGTGCGGTGTTTGCGTAGTTTTTTACTCTTGTAAAGAGAAGGATTGATTGCTGTTGCCTCCGAATTCGATAGGCTGTGTCTGCTTGGGCAATGGTAGTGACTCTTTGTTTCTTCTAGCTGTGTCCTGAAATCATGGCAGGTCAACCTTTTTTCTCGCAAGGATTTCGCGGTGGAATCAATGGTCCATGGAAGGTTGCTGCCGTGACCAACCGCTATGAGAAACAGAGCGGATACATTACAGAAATTACTCTAGAAGCACTTAACAAGGGAAAGCAAAACAACAAAAATAGAGGTTGGGCTGTTCACCCATTCAACGGGACTAATTTTACGAACATGTCTATTCGATGTAAGAGAATTTACAGCCACTTTTTATCACTTAAAGCAATGAGAAGATGGCTCATATAGATGAAAGAGTATTAAAAAATTATGGATACAGTTTGTAAAGGAACATTAAAATCTGTTGACCCTATAGAATCAGCTGTTGCTTATATTGGTGGCAAAATCAAGTTGGTGAAGACTATATAGTAGCGATTTTGATATTTTAGCATATAGCATAAGCGAGTAAAAACATATAAATGGAGCACACCGTGAACGGAAACATCACAAACTCTTGTCGATAAGGTCAATATTATAGGGTATAGATGTGGATGGTCAAGTGACCACTGCTATCTTATGGAGAATTTATGAGTAATATCTCTACTTATTCTGTTACCCCAAACCTACAGTTGGTTTACGTATCAAACGTAGAATATTCTACCGCTTTTTACAAATTCATCTTCAAGAAGGAGCCTGTATTCATCTCGCCACGCTATGTTGCATTTGCTTCTTCTGGTGATGCACTCTTTGCTATCTGGTCTGGGGGCGATGCACCTGAGGAGAATGTACCTCGTTTTTCAGAAATCGGAATTATGTTGCCTAAAGGAGAGGACGTAGATAAGCTATATGCAGAATGGCAAGAGCAAACTACCGTTGAGATAAATGTTTTGAAGGAACCGTATACTGACATATTTGGACGTACCTTCCTAATCAAAGATCCTGACGGTCATATTATTCGTGTTTGCCCACTGGATTAAAAGCATTGGATTTGGTCTTTAGTCGCCTGAATTATAATAATTGTTTGTTTCTAAAATCTATAAGCTATGTACGCTAGGGCCTTACTTATAATTTATGACTTATCCGTTTGGTATTGTTTCATTACTTTCATCTCTATAACCTGCCTATTCCCACAGCAAGCAGTGAGGGGTAGAAGTTGGTAGGAACAGAAAATCAAAAGGTCGGCTTAATCCTTTGATCGGTTGTGATGCCTCCTCTCAAATAATACGATTTTTAAGAGAAAAAATAAAAACTTGCAAAAGGGAAGCTTTAAATGATCTTTGAAAGGTCTTTGAAGATCCTTTAAGAACACCTTTAAAACTCTTTGAAAAAAATAAATTGGTACAAAACCTAGTGTCAAAATATATAAAAACTGCTGACGAGCTACAATTAATAAGTCTTTTATACTATAAATATGATGGTGGGTGATGAGGGATTCGAACCCACGACCCGCTGATTAAGAGTCAGCTGCTCTACCGACTGAGCTAATCACCCATGCCTGTTCAAAAGACAAAAACTCAGCGGTTCTATAGCGCTCCTATGGGAGGATGTCTAGATGATTTTGTCGTTTTTTATGGGAAAATGATTAAACCCATAGCTAAATTAGCTGTACGATTAAAATATAATATTATACCCCTTGATCTTATATAAAAATAAACCCATTATAAGTAAATGTTCTGATTATTATGCAGAACTGGAGTTGGAGGATTATCGAGCGTAATGCCCGAGAAAAGTTCAGAAGAACCTTCTTATAGTTATAAGTCGTGTAGGACATCGTTCTGTTTTTTTAGTTTTATAAGTAATCTTATGTATTTAAGGAACATTTTGCCATTGTTTGCTTTGAACGTAATCTTTTTTCGTTCAAAGTTTTTAATTAATTGTGCAAATGAAGGCCCATGAATTTGTTTTGTCAATCGCGCGCTTTTAAGCTTTTAAAAATGTTTTTAAAGGGTGAACTGTGATGGAATGGATCACTGATCTCCATGCGTGGTTTGGTTTGGTCACGTTGGTTTTTCTCGAAATTGTTTTAGGAATAGATAATCTTGTTTTTATCGCAATTTTAGCTGAAAAATTGCCGATACATCTGCGTGATCGCGCGCGCTTGATAGGTCTTACTCTAGCATTGATTATGCGAATTTTTCTTCTCTCCGTTATTGGATGGGTGATGAGTCTTGATACAATAATTTTTTCATTTTCATCTTTTGTCTTTAGTTGGCATAGCCTTATTCTCATTGGTGGTGGGATTTTTCTACTGGCAAAAGGCACATTGGAATTGCATGAAAGGTTAGAAGGCATACCACATGAAAGAAAAACAGGCGTTGCTTACGCTGTTTTTTGGCAGGTTATTGTGCAAATTGTGGTGTTGGATGCTGTCTTTTCCTTAGACAGTATTATTACTGCAACGGGTATGATTGCAAAAGAACAGGCAGCAGTTATGTACATAGCAGTTATTGTTGCTATGGGAGTGATGATGTGTGGTTCTGGCGCTCTTATGCGTTTTATTAATCGTCATTCTACTATTGTAATTCTTTGTCTTGGCTTTTTGATGATGATTGGTTTCACTCTCATTGTTGAAGGATTTGGTTTTCATATTCCAAAAGGGTATTTGTATGCTGCTATTGGTTTTTCTGTTCTTATTGAAGCTTTTAATCAAATTGGGCGTCGTAATCGTGAAAAGATGATTACAACAAATGATCTACGTGGTCGAACGGCTGATGCTGTTTTAAGACTTTTGGGAGGGGGCAATAAAGACGTTCATCTTGGTGAGACTGTAGATGTTATAGCTGAGCAGGCTGCTGCCTCTGAATTGTTCCGACCTGAAGAAAAAGAAATGATTCGTGGTGTTCTCGATTTAGCAGACCGTCCTGTTCGTTCTATTATGTCACCACGCAATGAAATTGAGTGGTTAGATTTAAATAGTGACGAGAGAGAAATGCGTGAAGAATTGCAACAGGTTAAACATAGTCGCTTAATTCTTGCCCGTGAAAAAGTAGACGAATTTGTTGGCGTTGCTTTAACAAAAGATCTGCTTTTAAATTTGGCTGAAGGCAAAAAGATTAATTGGAAAAAGGCTATGCGAGAACCACTCGTCGTTCATGAAAATACGAGTGTTTTACGATTAATGGAGCAATTACGCCGTTCTTCGATTCAGCTTGCAATTATTGTTGATGAGCATGGATCTTTTGAAGGAATTGCAACACCAACCGATATTCTTGAGGCTATTGCAGGTGATTTTCCTGATGATGATGAGGAACCCATGATTGCAGAACAACTTGAAAATGGCAGCCTTCTTGTTGAAGGATATGCCGATATCCGCCGTTTAAGTGGTTATCTTGGACGTAATCTTGTTGATGAGGCAGATCGTTACACTACTTTGGCTGGTTTTATGCTTTGGCGGTTTGGTCATTTGCCAAATGAGGGAGAAAGCTTTGAAGTTGATGGTTTACATTTTAAAGTTGTCGAAATGGATCGCCGTAATATATCTAAAATCCTTATTTCTCCGCTTATGTAGCCAAAAAAGCGCGTTATTTTGCTAAGCAAGGGATAGAAAAACACCTTATTATTATAAAATAAAACAATATAAAGATTGATGATCTATGGGAGAATGAAATGTGGGAGAGTTATTTGTAAATGGCTATTTTCAGAAAATAAATTCATTTAAGAGGTTGATGAATGGTTTTTTTGAAGAAAATTGCTATATCATATGTTTTGTATCATTGGAACGGTATGGAAAAAAAGGGGCTGCAGAGTTCAATATGAAAAAGATAAAGGAGGATAATAGTTGCCTTAGTTTCCATAACATAAAAAATTCAATATGCTTATTTTTTTAAGAAAAATACTTAGTGTTTCTAAGCTTTTTCACGATGTTTTTTGTGAAGTCTATAGCGTGAAATTCATTGGGCAGTGTTATTTTATACTGTGATGAAGGTGTAACATGGATATTTGCGAGTTTTTGATGCTATTAGTTCTTGCCTTGGGAAGCTCAATGAGGGACAGTTTTATTTCTTTCTTTGTAGTTTTTATTGACATGTCAACTTTGCATGCGATGGGTGAGTGAGTGGTTTTAATTGTTTTAATGAGAAGGTTTAAAATAATAAAAACTTACAATGCGATAAATTTCTATTGTAAATCAATGCGCTATAGCTATAATTGTTTGTACATGTATCAAATGAAGAAAATATTGTTCTCTTTTTTGTTATTTAGGGGGAATTTTGGGGTAACGTTTCCAATATTGTTGAGTTTCAAAAATTGCGACAACAAATAACGAAATGATGAGTGGTATGATTAAGTAAAGTATTCTAAAGACAATGAGTGCTGCAACGACATCAGTTGGATTTACACTGGGCATTCCTGTGATGAATAAAGCTTCTAGAACACCAATTCCTCCAGCTGGGGCGTTAGAGAGAAGGGTTATGGTAAAAGATGCTAGAAAAACACCAAGCACAGAAATAAAATGGATGTCTGTGTTGTGTGGGAGAACAGCATATATAATTCCTGCTGCGCCTAGAAGTTCTAGGGGGCTAATAAGAAGCTGTTGGACAACAATTTTTAGCCGTGGGTATGACAGCTGAATTTTTTTGCTCAAGTGTAAAGGCTTTAGTTGAAGCCAACTGCCAAAAGTATAGAGTGCTATACAGCCAAGAAGAGATGCACCAACCGCCGTTCCAAGCCATTCAGGGAGTTCATCATGAATAAGAGTGATAATTTCAGGTTGTAGAAGCAAGACAATACCAAAAAGTAAAACTGTACCTATTACAAAAGTAAAAGAGCAAAAGCCTACTAATATAGCGATTTCTGTTCCATTTAATCCTTTCATTTTATAGGCGCGGTAGCGCACGACTGCACCAGAAAAAACTGAAGCACCAATATTATGTGAAAGGGCATAGGTAGTAAACGAGCATATCGCGATAAAAATCCAAGAAATTTTATGGCCGAGATGCTGTAAGGCAATTCGATCATATCCAGCAAGAGCTGCATAAGCCAAGAGAGAGCATGAACAGGCTAACAACCAGTGTTGTACATTTAAATTGCTCAAGCGTTCTAATACATCACTAAAAGAAATGTCAGAGAGCTTTATATAAAGGATGCGGATAGATACCAGCATTGCTAAGATACCAATAAACGGCCATATAAATTGCTTTATTTTCACGCTTCTATATCCATTTTATATTTTCTGTAAATTTAATTCATGATTTTGTATATTTTTTACAGATCTCTGCCCTGTTAAATGTTCTATAACACCATTGGCAATTTCTTCACCATCAGTTACTACAATATCTGCACCTAAATCAACGAGATAAGTTGTTTCCACATCGGATAGTGCATGCGTGATTATCTGGATATCCTTCTTTATACCACGTATATTCACTATACATTCTCCTACTTCGATGGTACTTCGCATTGTAATAACAACTTTGTGTGCATTGCTCATATTTGCTGCTTTCATTATTTCTGGTTGAATGATATTGCCACAAATCACCTCGAAACCATCTGTAATCGCTTGGTCAGCGAGGCGTTTTGATTCTTCCACTATCACAATAGGTTCCTCTCTGTTTACTAAAGATAATGCAACACATTTACCAATATGACCGTAGCCAATGATTACGATATGGTTTATTTTTAAGGTTATTGGTAAAAATTCATTGTCAGGATCTTGCGGATCAATATCAATGATTGTTTGTGTATCTTGTAAATTTGTAGGAGAGTTCTCTAGACGTTTTTTAATTTTGTTGCAAGCCATGAAAACAAGTGGATTAAGCAAAATAGAAAGAATCGCTCCTCCAAGAATTAAATCGTGCGCATCGTTGTTTAAGAGCCCCAAGCTCAGACTTAAACCTGCAAGAATAAAAGAAAATTCTCCGATTTGGGCAAGACTTGCAGAAATGGTCAAAGCTGTTGCATTAGAATAGCGAAAAGCTTTAACGATGAAAAAGGCAATAGCCGATTTTCCTAATATAATAATGAATAACGTTGCTAAAAGGGGAAAAAATGAGTCAATAGTTTCCCTGGGTCAAATAACATGCCCACGGAAACAAAAAAAAGAACAGAAAACGCGTCTCTTAGTGGTAAGGATTCTTCTGCTGCACGATGGCTTAATTCCGATTCACTCATAACCATGCCTGCAAAAAAGGCACCAAGAGAGAGAGAAACACCAAATAAATGAGCTGCTCCGAAAGCTACTCCTAATGCAATAGCAAAGACACTTAGACGAAATAATTCACGTGATCCAGATTGTGCACTCATTTTTAGTAGCCACGGGATAACACGTCGCCCAATAATGAGCATAAGTGCAATAAATACAATAACTTTCAGGATAGTAAGACCAAAAATTCCCCAAATACTTAAGTCTAGCCATTGAACAAGAGGATCAAACGCTTCTTTTTTTGTATTGCTAAGGACGTTTGCTAATGATGGTATAAGGACAAGGATAAGAACCATCGCTAAATCTTCAATAATCAACCATCCAACAGCAATACGTCCTTTTTCTGTTTCAATAAGATGGCGTTCTTGCAAAGCACGCAACAGGATGACGGTACTGGCTATTGATAAAGCTAAACCAAAGACCAAACTACCGCTGAAGCCCCATCCCATGATTAAACCAAGGCACAAGCCTAGAAAAGTAGAAAATGCCATCTGTGCAATAGCCGCAGGGATAGCGATAGCTCTTACAGATAAAAGGTCTTTTAATGAAAAATGGAGCCCAACACCAAACATCAGCAAAATGACACCAATTTCAGCGAGCTGGTTGATAATAACGGAATCTATTCTAAAGCCACCTGTATTGGGACCGACAATAACACCGGCTAACAAGTATCCTACAAGTGGTGAGATACGCAAACGGCTAGCAATCATTCCTAAAAGAAATGCTAAACATAAGCCTGCGACAATAGTTGTAATCAGTGGTGTATCATGGAGCATAGAATATTTACGACTTTTTATTAAAAATGAATGTGTTGAAACGATTGTAACTTTTTTATGAGAAGAATCGGGTGGTCGTTATATGAATTGGCATGGCATTTTCATTTTAGTTTAGTGTTTGTACGATTATTTCGCCTACGCCACCAATTCCCTAACAGGAGTAAAATAGGAGCGGCAATAAAGATAGAGGACGATGTTGCAATTATAATTCCAAAGACCATGGGCAATGCAAAATTATGGACAGCACTTCCGCCCCATATCGCCATAGGTAACATAGCGAGAACCGTGGTAGCTGATGTAAAGAGACAGCGGATAAGAACTTGGTTAATTGAGAGATCAATGAGTTCTCGCAACGGCATTTTTTTATAAAGACGCATATTTTCGCGCATTCGATCATAGACAACAACTTTATCATTTATGGAATAACCAACAATTGTTAAAAGAGCAGCGATGGCTGTTAAATTGAAATCAAATTGAAATAAAGCAAAAAAACCAATCATTTTGGTGGTGTCTAAGATGAGCGTTACAATTGCTCCAACTGCAAAAAACCATTCAAAGCGTAACCATATATAGAGGGACATAGCAATTGCAGCTAGAATGACAGCAGTAAAAGCAGCGGTGGCAAGCTCGCCTGAAATTTTGGGGCCAACAACTTCTATCTGATCGAATGTGACATCAGGATAGATATTTTGTACAGCTGTTTTGACCTTATCAATGACGATGCTTTGTTGTGCTTCGCTGCCACTTTGTTTCTGCATGCGAACCAGTACAGTGTTTGCATTATCAATATTTTGCAACGTAATTTCACCAATGTTAAGGGTAGAAAGCTTAGAACGTAAGGTTGCTAAATCTGCCGGTGCTTTTGTGGTAATACTCATTTGGCTGCCACCAATGAAATCGATTCCGAAATTCAATCCAGGCTTTAAAAACAGGAAAACTGAAGCAACTGATAAAATAATTGAGACACCAATACCAATGAAACGCGCTTTCATAAAGCGGAAATTCGTATTTTGTGGAATGATATTGAAAATAGAGTGCAGATGCAGAGTTTTAATTTTCCACTTACGGATTACCCAAATCATCATGATGCGTACAATTGTGATATTGGTGAACATCGAGATAATAATGCCAAGCAGCATTGTTACAGCAAAACCGCGAACAGGACCGGTACCAAACCAAAAAAGTAAAATAGTTGCAATAATTGCAGTAACATTGGCATCAACAATGGTTGCGAAAGCGTGTTTGAAACCACGGTCTAAGGCTGCAAAGGCGCTGACACCTTTTCGGCTTTCTTCACGGATTCGTTCATTGATGAGAATATTGGCATCAACAGAGATACCAATGCCTAAAATAATACCAGCAATACCTGGTAGTGTGAGTGTCGCACCGAGGAGACTTAGTGCAGCAAATGTTAAAATAGTGTGGAGTGCTAGTGCTATATTCGCAATGATCCCCCAAATTCTGTAGAGAAGGAAAATAAAAACCGTAACAAGAATAAAGCCGATTATGCCAGTATAAAGCCCCATTTGGATGGCGTCAGCACCAAGATTTGGGCCTACAGTTCTCTCTTCAATTACGGTTAGTGGTGCAGGTAAGGAACCAGCACGGAGGAGCGCAGCCAGAGTTGATGCTTCTTTGGGATCAAAATTTCCTGTAATTTGACCTTGTCCATTGGGAATGACACTGTTTATGGTAGGAGCAGTCAAAACTTTGTTATCAAGAACAATAGCAAAAGGACGATTAATGTTTTGTCGTGTTATATCGGCAAATATTTTTGCACCAGCAGAATTCATGGTGAACGAAATTATAGAACGTCCTGGCATTTGCGGGTCGAAACCTGCGCGGGCATCTTTTAGGACATTTCCATCTAAGGCAATTTGATCATAAATTGCATAGCGTTGCGTCTCATCTGTATAGCCAGGAAGAATTGAAACACCAGCAGGTGGGTTGTTTACATCTACATTAGAGGGCACAAGATGAAAACTCATCTTAGCAGTTGTTCCTAAAAGGTCGCGTAATTGTTTTGGATCTTGTAAGCCAGGTAATTGAACCATAATGCGATCGGTTCCAACCTTTTGGATGGCTGGCTCACTAACACCTACTTGATCTATACGGCGACGGATGATTTCTAAACTCTGTTCAATAGCATTGCTCATACGATCTTTCATACCAGCTTCAGTTAATGTGATATGAATAGTTTTATTTTGAGCGCTCATAGCAATGTCATCAGCTGTAGTGCCAAAGCTACTATGTATCGGAGTTCTCAGTGCTTTCAAAGCAGAGAGTGCTTTTTCAGTTTGTAATGGATCAGAAATAACTGCGATAACACTATCTTCTATGATACGGATACTTGATGTACGGATTTGTTTTTCACGCAGTGTATTACGTACATTACTTAAAACTATATGTAATTGATCACGCTTTAATGTTTTTCTATCGACTTCAAGTAAGAGAGAAGAACCTCCTTGAAGGTCAAGCCCGAGTGTTACACGTGTGTCAGTTAAGAATTGTGAATTTTTAACTTGTTCTGGTGAAAATAAATTAGGCAAGGCGACATAAATGCTGCTTAAAAGAATCAAACAATAAAGGGTAATCAACCAACGAGGTGTACGCATGATATATTCCGCTAATAGGCAATCTAATAGTTATTAAAATGAAAGGCAGGGGTAATATTACACAGAGAGTCGTTTCATAATTTAAACGAGAGGAGGAGCGCGTTTATTTGCAAAATATTGCGTTTGAGAGCTCTCAAATCGTGGGAAAATAATTATGAGCGCCTTTAAAAGGAGATTCAATATGAGGATATATTGATAAATACTGCTAGGCAGAACAGGATCTATATAGGGTGTTATAATTTTTTTATTTTCCGTTGTTATAACATTCAATTGATCACATTTATTTTGTAGGGCTAGTATATTTGTTTTAACTATATTATTTTCTTGTGGTTGTTTGATTAAATAAGTACGCGTGCCAGAATTGCTTGTCAATAATATGCCAACGCTTGACAGAAAAAGCCAAGCCGTAAAAGGGAGAAAATTTTCTTTTTTGCAATAGAGGTGCAAAAAAAGCATGCTAAAGCGCCTTCTATAATTTATTGAGTTTACCAAGGTTATTTTTATTTTCATTCCTTATTATCAGTATTATGGGGTAAGGGAAAGCTTTTATAAGATTATTCTCTAAAAGTTGAAAATATTTATCCTATACCATATTTTAAAAAGAAGGGGAGGATTCTTCTTACATCTAAGGCAGATATGTATTTATTCTTTAGAAAAAAAATAGGCATAATTTTCGTTGTTTTGGGCATTATTGTTGTCTTCAGTTGTTGCGCGTGGGGGAATCGCGGGTTGCAAAATACAAGCATTGGACAAGTTGGTCTTACTTATTCAATTGATGAAATTGTTCAACAACAACAGCGCATTATCGAAATTCTTGAACGTGATACAGAAACTTTAAAAAAAGACTTTGCAAATAAATCAGAAGATGAACAGGCTTTGGTGGAACTGCGGTTACGTGCGCAAGATATTAGTAAACGTATCATAGAAGCAGCCTTTGCTTTACGTATTCCTCTTAATGATATTAATGCGCTTCTTAATCAATTAAAAGAGCTCCATGATGATTCAAAAATAAATCATGAACGCTCTTTATTGGTAGAGCAAAAAGCTAAAATTAATAGTATTGTACTACGGTTTGAAGCAATCTTTTTAGCTACAAATAGAATAGCTGAACTTGCTATTTCTCAATCTCGAGAACTTTTTAAACGTACACTCATGCACAGGCTTGAGTTTTCCATACCAATGGTCAAACATCTTGTTCAAAAAACTAAAGAGGCTTCATCTGATTTTATTTTATTGTTGAGTTCTTGGTGGAATTTTATCTTTTATTTCAAGTTGTTACAGTTATTTCTTTGTTTTTTGATTCCACTTTTTATTGCTTTAGGATTTTCTTATTTTTCTCATAAAATTCTGGTGCATGTGCGTGGACATTTTACCAAGGGGAATGAAGAGATACCGTATTTACAACGTTTATTAGTTGCTTTTATTTCAGTTCTTCTTCCTTCAATTATATGTGTTGCTTGCATTTATCTTATATTTTTTTGTTTGATAGTTTTGATTTAGATCTAGGGAAACTCACAAAAGTATTTGAGATGATAGGGCGTCAAATTATCTTAGTTTTTTTGATCAATCGTTTGGCCGTTGTTCTTTTATTATCGAATGTGACTCGTGTGCGTCTGCTCAATATTGCACCATCTGCAGCGCGTCAATTGGTTATATTAATTACTTTTTTAGGTGGCGTCTTGGCATTTGATGCTGTTCTCGATAGTATCTATCAAATAGTTTCAGCTTCTCTTTCTTTGACAATTGCCAAAAGTTTTCTTGCTGTTTTTCTTGTTGCGATATTGTTGTTTATTATCTCGTTTATACCCGTACGCTTTAGACGTAGGATTTCTCAAAGTAAAGAGAAAGAACCGCGTTTTTTGGCCATTTTATATACGTATTCCTCTCATTGTATTGGGAATATTGCTGATTGTGTTGAATTGTTTAGGCTATGTTGGTTTAGCGCGTTTCATTATGCAGCAAACTGTGATTGGTGGAGCATTTTTAGTTCTCATGTATTTAGGAATACAAAGCGCTCAAGCACTTGGAACTAAAGGTCAATTTATGAAAACGGCCGTTGGTCATACTTTAATGCAATGGTTGCATTTAGAAGAAAAAACAATGAATCAATTGGGGGGGATTTTAAGTGTTATTCTTTATTTGCTTGTGGTTGTGTTTTGTGCAATGCCAATTGCTGTAAAATTTGGATTTTCATATTCTGATTTAAAAACAGTATTGTGGCAGTTAATGACTGGTTTTCAAATTGGAAATGTTTTCATTTCTTTAATTTCTATTGTCACTGGAATTGTCGCTTTCTTTATTTGCTGGTTTCTCATACGCCGACTTATTGGTTGGCTAGATGGAACTGTGTTAGAATATGGAGAATTTGATTCTGGGGTTCGCAATTCTATCAAAACTGTCATAGGGTACGGCGGTATTGTCCTATCGGCTTTGATAGGGCTATCAATGGCAGGTTTGGATCTTAAAAATTTTGCACTTATTGCTGGTGGACTTTCACTTGGTATAGGTTTTGGATTACAAAATATTGTTCAAAATTTTGTATCAGGGCTTATTATTTTGGTTGGGAGACCGTTTAAACTAGGAGATTATGTGGAAGCTGGATCAGTAGGTGGTATTGTTAAACGTATCAGTGTGCGTGCAACGGAACTTGAAACATTTCAACGTAAAACGGTTATTATTCCTAATTCAAGCCTTATCAATAATAATGTTAGTAATTGGACTAGACGTAGTAAAATGGGGCGGATTGATATTCCTGTTGCTGTTTCTTCTAATATTGCTCCAGAACGTGTTGTTGAAATTTTGCTAGAGATTGCCTCTACAACAGAAGGGGTTTTAAAAAACCCTGCACCTCAGGTGAATTTTACTGCATTTGATAGTAAAAAATTCTCTTTTAATTTGGCCATTTATGTGCCTAACATCACTTCACCTTCTAAGATAACCAATGCTCTTCGCTTCTTATTATATAAGCGTTTTGTTGAGGAAGGAATACTAGAATGCTAAGATGTGTTTATGTTTTTATAACAGTTGCGCTGTTAGATATTTTGTCTGTGACAGTTTTTGCCGCAACTGTGAAAAATACTGATTTAAAGGTGCAATCTCTTATCATCGTTGAAGGGAGCATACCTTTAAATATCTCATTAGATACTCATCAAACTGTTACAATTTGTATAAAGGGGTGTTTTATTACTTTTCCTAATAAAGACCGTTTTGCAATAAAGGCAGAAGATAATATAGAAATCAGTGAAGGTAGAGCAATTTTTAAATAAAATAGTTTAAAAATTTTATTATTAGATAAAATTTAGAAAGATCGTAATATTAATCTTGTGTGTATTGATAATAATGCGATTAAGGAATGAAATATAGAAATTTATGATTTTCAGTAAGATAGCGAGATTTTTTAAATATATATATAATTTGAAATATGCTTTCTCAGCATAATAAATTTTAGATATTTGTAGAATGCCTATAATATTTATATTAGTAATGCAAGTCAATCTAATTATATAGGAAATTACGTTATTTTAGGCTGATTTTGTTTCTAAATATTGTATTAACTACAAAATATTTTTAGTAATATCTAGTAGGTAGTTCCTTTCCAAAAATTATCTGTATCATTATCATTTCAGAAAATGTCCCAAGTAAAAAAAGATTATTGAATGATACAGTGTGTAGTTTTAAAGGCGATATTAGATAGAAAAATATCATATTTATTTTTTCAAAATAACGGTTATTCATATTACATTTTTAAGTATTTATTATTAATAACATATTAAAATTATTAATAACATATTAAAAATAATTAAAATTTATTTGCTAATCTTGAATTTTGATGTAATGATAATGTTAAATGTAGCTATGAAGGAGTACATGCAATTTTGCAGCGTAAAATTTTAAGTACTTTGTTTTCTAAATGTGATTTTTTATTATATTTGAATTTAGCAATGGGGTATAATTTTATGAATACAAAATTTATAACAGCATCCATTTTCACTTTGATTTCAGTTTCTATAGCACAGGCAGCAGATGTAATGATTCCTGAAAAGCCTGTACATGTTGCTTCACCGGCTATTGTTTTTCCACCTTTTTCTTGGACAGGTTTTTATTTTGGAGGCCAAATTGGTGGCTTTTCAAGTAAGACTTCTGCAATTACACGTGACGTTGATATTCCTCTCTTTCCTGATGAGGAAAGTAGGCTTAAAAAATGGACTGCAGTTGAGAAATATTTGTTGCCTGAGTTATCTGGTTTTATAGGCGGTTTGTACGCAGGTTTTAATTTTGATCTTGGAAGAAATTTTATCCTAGGTTTTGATACTGATATACTTTTTCCTGGACAAAAAAAGAAGACAAAAACTTTTTTTAGAGTTGATAAGGATGAAGAAGAGGGTGAAGAAAAGGATAGCATAACATTTAATCATACTTTGAAACAAAAATGGACTGGTGCTACACGGGTGCGTATTGGTTTTTCTACTAATCGTGTTATGCCTTATCTCTCTGGTGGTGTTGCTTATGGTCAACTTCAAGATATTATGATGACATCAATTACGGGAGAAGAGCCCTTTAATGCTACTTTAGATGAAACAAGAACAATAATGGGTTATACTCTTGGTGGTGGTTTTGATTTTGCAATAACAGATCATGTCATTATGCGTGCGGAGTACCGTTATTCAGATTTTGGGAAAAAGACTTATCAATACAAGGGTAAAGACGAGATCGAAATTAAACATAAGACAAATGATTTTCGTATTGGTTTAGCTTACAAATTCTAATTTTTGCGAAATTGAATTGGTTTAAGAGGTCCTATCTTTATAGGGCCTTTTTTTAGTTTTTGTTCTGTAAAATATTATCCTTTGTAATGGATAAGGAGATTCTTGATATTTAATGATTGTAATAAAGAATTGTAAGATCTTTATTGTTTAAATGAAAGTTTTAGAGCTTATAAAGCATTGCTAAGTATGCGGCTAGAAAGAAAATATGATTCATTTTTTGCGTAATCACGATTCTATTCTATGACACTGTTATAATTTTGCAAAGAGTCATTTTTTGTAATCTAAAACGACTGAAAAATAGTGATAAATTCAAATATTATGGTGCGGACGGCGGGACTTGAACCCGCAAGGTCTTAGACCGGCAGATTTTAAGTCTGCTATGTTTACCGTTTTCATCACGTCCGCGATAAGAACTTTCTCATAAGCCATATCTTTTATTGAATCAAGAATTAATGATTAAGAAAAAAACTTTTCATTTTTGAATGAGATTTTGACTGACAATGGTTGTCTTTATAGATAGAAGATAAGTAGGAGCCTTAATAACTATAAATGAAGCATGAAATGACTGTTATTATATTATGAGTAAATTTATTCAAGACGTAACTAAAGCGATGAAAGCTTTGCATCATGTGTTTGCTGAAACACCACTTCAAAGAAATGATTTTCTTAGTCAAAAATATGATGCAGAAATTTATTTAAAACGTGAAGATTTAACGCCGGTGCGATCTTATAAAATTCGTGGTGCTTTCAATTTTGTTTCAGAAATGCTGGATAAGATATCTCCAGATGCAGTATTCGTTTGTGCTTCAGCGGGGAATCATGCGCAAGGTGTCTCTTTTGTTTGTCGCTATTTTGAGCGTAAAGGTATGATTTTTATGCCTGTGACGACGCCACAACAAAAAATTGATAAGACGCGTATTTTTGGCAAAGAATTTGTGGATATCCGTTTGGTTGGTGAGACGTTTGATCAATGTTATGCAGCTGCGCAATCTTTCGTTATGGAAAGTGGGGGGGTGATGGCTCCGCCTTTTGATGATATTCGTATTATTACCGGCCAAGCGACAGTTTTGTGTGAGGCTGTGTTGCAATGGAAAAAACTCAATGGAGAAAGTGAACCAGATTTAATTATTGTACCTGTAGGCGGTGGTGGTTTGGCTAGTGGTGTTAGTAAGTTTTTACAAGAATGTGGTTGGAAAACGGAACTTCGTTTTGCTGAACCTCAGAGAGCTGCAAGTTTGCGTGCTTGTTTAGAGGGTGGAAAACGTATCAAACTTGAAAATATCGATACATTTGTTGATGGTGCTGCAGTGGCTGAAATTGGTGCATTAAATTATGCAATATTGAATCAATTTTCGCCTGATTCTGTTATTACAATTCCTGAAAATCGTGTTTGTTCTACAATGGTTGAAATGCTTAATGTTGAAGGGGTGGTGCTTGAACCAGCTGGTGCTTTGTCTATCGATGCTCTTAATAGTATTCCCCCCGAGGAATTGAAAGGTAAAAAAATCCTTTTAATTATTTCAGGTGGTAATTTCGATTTTGAGCGTTTGCCAGATATTAAGGAGCGTTCTCTGCGTTTTCAAGGCTTGAGAAAATATTTTATTTTTAGTTTTCCGCAACATCCTGGTGCGTTACGTAGTTTTCTTGCCACATTATCACCGGATGATGATATCGTGCGCTTTGAGTATCTTAAAAAATCAGCAAGAAATTTTGGCTCTGTGTTAATTGCAATTGAAACAAAAAAATATAATAACTTTTGTCTTTTAAAGGAAAAATTTCAAGCTTTAGGCTGGCGCTATCGTGATATTACCGATGATCAAACATTGTTTGATTTTGTTATTTGAGAAACTGGGATTTTTACTGAAATGACAAAGATGAAAATAAGATCTATTTTTTACTTTATGTTGAGTTTGTTTTTGTTTTTTTATGTTCATCAACAGAGTTTTTCATCGGAACCGACAGCAATACAAAAGACTGAACTTTCAAGATTAATTGTTGATGTTAATAATGCTGTAAAAAATGGAGATTTTGTGCTTATTTCTCATTATATGCCTGATCGACTTTATCAGGAAATGGCGCGTCGATTGAATATGGCAGAGAGTGATTTACGCGATAATTTTCTTGAACAACTGCGTAGGCAATTTAAAAATTTGCCTATCGGTGCTTATCGTTTAGATGAAAAAAATATAGAATATTTGCAAACTAATAATGGTACTTTTTATGCTTTAGTTCCGACGATACTTGAAAGAGAAGATCGTATTCTTCAATATAAAACTTTGGCAATTTTTGATAAAACTCGGTGGTATTTAATCTATGGTGGTCAGAAAACTGTACAAAATTCAGTTTTTTTAGAGATTTATCCTGATTTTAATAATGTACATTTACCGAAGGAAACAATAATAAACAAATGATCCTTTCTTTTTTATTATAAATATATCTCGCAAAGTCTTTGCTTTTTTGTTATTCATCTAACGATAATAGGATGAAGGTGTTTGAGCTGATTAGCGTGGCTTAGTGAAAGGTGCGTTTTATATGCTTTTGCCTTGATTTTAGGGTTCATAGGCTGCGCAAGGCGTTTTTTTAAAGCGTTACTTTACAAATTGAATATGTCAAGACTTCCTTTGCGCGGATTCTTGAGAAGAAAAGTTTGGCTTATGACTTTGTTTTAGTTGTAAGGCAGAGGAGAGATTTTGTTTTGTATATCAAAAAAGAAAATGTTTTTATAAAGTTAGGTTTGCCCACTCTTTTGGTTAAAAACTTACTCGTTGCTGGGATGAATAAACCTAAGCCTATACAAGAGCAAGCTATTCCAATGATATTGAAAGGGCACGATATTTTGGGAATTGCTCAGACGGGCTCTGGGAAGACTTTGGCATTTGGTTTACCTATTTTGAGTCAGATTTTGGCGTTGGGTGATAAACGTTATCCTAAAACTGCACGTGCTTTGATTTTAGCACCTACGCGTGAGCTTGCTGTTCAGATTGATAAAACAGTTCGTATGGTTGCTAGAGGAACGCATCTTTCAACATGTCTTGTTTTTGGTGGGGTATCGCGTTTGAAACAAATTAAACACATGGCAGCAGGTGTAGATATTTTGATAGCAACACCAGGTCGTTTGAGAGATCTTATTCGTGAAAAATGTGTTGATCTTTCACAATCTCGTTTTTTAGTTCTAGATGAAGCAGATCGTATGTTAGATATGGGCTTTATTCATGATGTACGACAAATTGCCAGGCTGTTACATCAAGACTGTCAGACAGCACTTTTTTCTGCGACGATGCCGAAAGAAATTACGGCACTTGTAAAGTGTCTGCTCAAAGATCCAGTTAAAATAGAGGTTTCTCCTCAAGGAACGACAGCTACAGAAATCACGCAAAAGTTATATTGTGTCCCTACACGTGAAAAAAAGAATGTTTTAAGTAAACTTTTGACAAATCCGGCTTTTTCTTCTGTTATTGTTTTTACCCGAACCAAACACGGTGCTGATGCTGTCACGCGGAGTTTAATAAAGATAGGGTATTTAGTTGCGACGATTCATGGAAATAAATCACAGAGTGCTCGCCAGTCTGCTTTAAAAGCTTTTCGTGAAGGAACAGTACGGATTCTTGTGGCGACAGATATAGTAGCACGCGGTATTGATATACCAGGAATAAGCCATGTTATTAATTATGATTTACCAGATGAAGCTGAAAGTTATGTACATCGGATTGGTCGTACTGGGCGCAATGGGGTGCTTGGTGAGGCACTCACACTTTTTGATGAAGGAGTAGAAAGTGCACGTTTGCGTGCTGTAGAGCGCTTAATTCGTATACGATTAGTGCGTGAGGTTGTTCCAGAACAATTTTCTGCATTTCCAGTCAAACCAGTTATGCCAGAAGATGAAAAAAAAGAAAATGATAAGAAACTTGGTTTCAAGAAGGCTAAAAGTCAAAAGAAATTTTTAAATTGTAAAGATGAAACTAAACAGCTACAGGGGAAGAATTCTATATCTCAAAATGAAAGGCATAAAAGAGCAAAAGCAGCAAAGCGTGCAAAGCTTTTTCGTTTTCGCAAGTCCGTGAGGAAGGCAGCTTAAGTGAAATGTTGAAATTGGTTTTCTTTAAGCTTAAATGAGAGCAAGAAAATACGACGTAATAGTTATACCAAAAAGTTAAGAGAAGCTTTTAAAGCCTTTTACTATTTAGGAGTGGAAAGAGTTTAAAGAGTTGGTGTGATTTATGCGTTTAAAAGATTTGTTCTTTCAGAATATGCTGTCCTCTTTTTTTGGATTCATCATCTTTTAAAGTTATGCATAAAACTATATCTTATCTCTCTATGCGGACTATAATGAAAAGAAATTTATGGCTGGTAAAAGTTTCTTACGGTCTTTCTTGTTTTTCCTATAGTTATTTTTTAATAAACTTTAGGGATGGCATCGGTGAATCTCTATCTAATACACATTGCAATTTAGAGAATAGAATGCAGTATGATGCCATTTAACTTTTGCGGATGGTATTTCGACTAGGATAAGATTTCTTTATTGTATAAGTTTTTACGTTAGAGAAGTTTTTTGTTACGTTAGTGTATTTAGAACAGTATCTGATAATGTAGTTTTCATTGTTATTTTTTAACTGATTCATTTTACCATAAGATTTTGCTATCTTTATAAACTACATAGTTTTTCACAGCAGCATTTAGCAAGATTTTAAAAGCTTCTAAAAATTGATAAAAGAAAATACATTTAAGTAGTAGGAATGAAAATAATCTTATCTGATATTCCTCACCTTAAAAAAATTAGTAAAAACAGTGAATTATATGGGATAAAAAATGAAATGGCTCCCCGGGCCGTTCCAATTATTTTAAATAAAATAAATGAGTTATTACGATATGGGGGAAATTTATCATTATTGATTCCATTATGTTTTTTATAGCGTTATCCCTCATTTTTTTGTAGTTTTTTTATCGCCTCTATAGCTAACCTTTTACGATCTGCGCTCTTTGTGTAGAGAGATGCCATTTTATCTTCTGTCCATCCAAAGATTGCTTTGAGTTGTGAAACTGTTGCACCTGAATTAGCGGCGCGTGTTGCTGCTAATTTTCTTAAGCCATGTGCTGATTTTTTGATTCCCGCTACGTTACAAGCCTCACGAAAAAGGTTGCCAAAACTTTCTTTAACGAGCTTATTTCCATTTTTCCCGCAAATAAATGTTTCATTTCCAATAGGACCAATTTTAAGGGTTTCTGCTAATTCAGGCAAAATTGGCAGAAAAACATCTGTTTGGAATTTGCTTTTCTCTGTCTTGAGATGAATGATATTATCTTTGACGTCTTTCCAGCCAATTCGTACCGCATCACCACGACGTAAACCCGTGTAAAGAAGGACATCAATCCAGACGCGTTCATGCGTTCCTAGAGCCCATTTTTTATAATATTTCTCAACATCTTCTTCTGCCCAAACAGCAAATCCATCTTTGTTGTTGTAAGCTGGTCTTTTTACTCCTACTGTTGGATTGTTTTCTAAAAGCTCTTGATCAATTGCCCAATTAAAAAGACCATTAAGTGCTTTTAGAAAATTGTGAGCAGCTGTTGGTCTTTCTTTGCGGCGTTCAACTCCTGCTGTAATATGTGCTTTTTTTATTTCTCTGTATGGAATGTTTCCTATAGCATCACATACCTTCATAAGGATAAGTTCTCTTTGTCCTTTCGTAGCTTTAGCAAGGCTATGCCAATGAACGCTGTTAAAATACTGTTTAAGCAGCCATGCAAATGACCCTTCAATAAGTTTACCTACTTTAGGTTTTGGGGGGATGATGCCTTGTAACTCGGCAAGTGCGCTTTTGTAGTTATCAACAAACTCTTGCGTTCCATAGGTCCCGCGAATTCTAATGCGTTTGCCATGACCAATGCGTACATACCATACAATTTTGCCATGTTGAGTAATTTGTTTGACAAGATGAGGGGGGCGTGGTTTTGGCATGGCATTTTACATTTTAGAGAGCAAAGCTTCGTAATATTCATTTTTTGACAAATCTAATAACTTATCAGGATGCGCTGCTGAATTTGGTATTGGGATATCAGATTTAAGATAGATGAGGAGTTCGCCTGTAGGCTTAATTTCTATGAGTTCACATCCTTGCTTTTTAGCTTCTCTTAAAGCGCGTGCAATAGCTGGTTGGGTTATGGTAGCAGGGCGTGGCGCCATGTTTTTTCTCCTTACATTTAGATGCAATTCACGTGTGGCGTGAATCACGCATTACTTGAAAGTGTTAGGAAAGGGCGGGGGTGCTAAGAGGTATGCGTTAACACAAGCACCCCCATAGAGTTAAGCAGCTCTTGCCAAGATCTGCTTCATGTCTTGATCTATTTCCGCTAAAAAGGCTTCAACAGCTTGATTGATCTGTTCAATTTGTTGATCATCACGGAGAACACGCTTGACTTTCATGCGCAAGTGAAAGGATTCACCAGCAAAACGTGGATCAAAGCTTACAAAATCACACCACTTTCGTCCTGTACAAGCCATTTGGAATTGCATTTGTGCGTGATATTCTGGTTTGATTTCGTCACTTATACAAAAGCGCATATGTGTTACTGATCTCGGGCATTTGACTTCGATTAAACCGTCTTCTCCAATGAGACCATCAGGGCTAGCCCCCGCCATTTCCATTGTGGGGTGTTCTATAAAGCCGCATTTTATTATATTGGCATCATAAATGAAGCCATATTCTCTCAAGGCATCATCTTCATGTTCAATGCCCCATCTCATATCTTCAGTTTCATAATAGGGGCTTGTTTCGCCTGTTAAGCGCTCTGTTATGAGTTTGATTTTGTAGTCTTCATATTTGCTCGTAGGCAATCCTTTTGCTGTTTTACTGAGTATGTTGTAAATGTTTGATGCGGTGACTTTACCCAAGCGTGCTTGAAACCATTCTGCTGTTCTTTGTTCCATCTCACACCGCCGTTCTTTGTTCTTGTGGTGCATATTCTATATCTTGGACGTGAATATATTCGGCATCTTGTATAGGCGCCTCTATTTGCTTTTGTTGTAGGAAAGATTGTTCTTTTTCATTCTTTCTCTTTTGCAAAATATCCAAAATCCTTTGTGCTATTTCATCAGGAAGATCTTCAAGCCTATCGACTTTTGCATAATCAAGCACTTTTTCCTCTTCTGTTTGAGTGATGTTTATTAATTGTTTGATTTGCGTAAGCACATCATAAGAAACTAACTTCGTTTGTACGTTATGGTTTGCTTCATGGATACGTGCGGCTTCATCTTCTTCATAAATACCAGAAAATCCGAAAGCATAGCGAGCACATTGTATAGTGGCTTTGTGACGTAGCATGCGTGCTGGATATTTTTTCCATGCTTCACTTTTTTCTTGTTCGCATTCTTTGAGATATTCGGTGACTTCGATAGGATCCTTAATTCCTTTGAGACGAATAGCACATTTGATAGCAATGAGATTCCCATCCTTATCGAGTTGATCTTGAAAGGTCATGCCATCAAAGTTAGGATTTGATTTGATGATCTTTATCCAACCGTCGATAGAAACAACAGGGATCATGCCGCCGCCTTTTTTAGGAAATACATAAATTTCTTTAGTTAAAGGATTAAGTCCATAAGTTTTGGCAACAAAAAGAAAAATAGCAAATTCCGCATCAGTGATGACACTAGCATTTTTATCTCCAATACAAGTTTTTATGATTGTGGTTTGAAATTCTTCAGCAGAAAATCCATATTTTCTTGCTATTTCTTTTAAAAGAGTGGAATTTTTCATCTTGATTTCCTACATTGCGCGCAATTCACCGCTCGCATTCAATAAAATATTGACGGGCTTGTTTACCTTTTTCATTACGCTCTACCATGGAAAGTTCTTTTGCCATTTCCAAAGTGAGATGGTAATTAATTGCGATAACAGCTCTAGATTTTGCGCTCGCCAAATTTGGTGACCGCAAATCTTGTGTTTTTATAAAATCTTGTCCTTCTATAAAATTGTATCTGGTAATACGGTCCTTAATCCAATTGGAAAAGTCACGTTTTGCCTCTAAGAACGCATGCAATTCACGTGCGTTGACTGTTTGAACGCTTTCTTCGTTAATGGTGTTATTTGTAATAGTGATAAGATTATCCATTTTTATAATCTCTTCGAATTACCAATATTGATAAGAGAAGGGGGCGCTCTTAAAAACGCCCTCTGTAGTGTGTATAGTGAGGGTAGTTTGGAATGACATCCCAAAGGGTTAAACGGTGCTGTTGTTCATAAGTACCGTATGTTTCATCTTCATATCGCTGCTGTTCGATTTCTTCTAAAAAAAACCGTATGCTGAACTATGCGTGACAAAGTCGTGAGGAATGTTTCCGTTAAAACACTGTTCTTCACGTTCTTTAAGATAGAATTCTGCGAGATCTTCAGAGATATCTTCGCAACGATTAGTCGTTGGTTCTACACGGAAGATTTGAACAGCATTATCGGCTTCATCAATAAAGTTGATAATGTCTTTTTCTTCGAAGAAAGGTCCAGATTTAGCAATATTGTCTCTCTCATCATTGCACATCACTAAGAGAATTTCATCAGAATTTATAAACACTGGTTTTTTCACAAATGCCTCCATACCAAAATATTTAAATACATTTTGAAAAAAACGCCTTGACATAGGTTTTTTTTTCGGGGTATGGTGTTTGTATATTTCATATTTAATGAACGGTGTCAATAAAAAAAATTCATAAAATATGAAATTTTGTAAAGGTAAAAATTAATTATGGATAATACAATGTTAGAAAAACTTTGGAATTATGGAGATAAAAAAGTTATGGCAGCTATTATTCTTTGTCTAAAGAACAAGAATTTTGAAGAATCGTTAAAACAGCTTTCTGAACTTCAGGTTTTGCTTGGTAATAAAGACGAATAAATTGTTCAGATTCTTTTATTAAAAAAGGTGGGATTTCACCAAAAAAATCAATAATCTTTATTAGTTCGTCCGCTTTTATTAATCTAGGTTTTATTGGTTTATTTTTTGCTGAATTACTTAGCATGTTGGATAAAGTAGATGGCAATACCCCTAAATGTTTAGCTAGCATTTTTTTGCTGCCGTGCCCATTTTTAGCTAATTGCTCATTAAGCCATGCTTTTAACTGATCCGATTCCATAAGGATAAAGCTCTTTCATGTGATATGAAAAATCAATAAAAAAAAACTGAATTTTTATCTTGATAAAATTCACAGAATATGAAATTTTATTGTTATGAAAAAAGAACCTGCGTATACCATAATAAAATATTTAGGGGGGGCTGTTAATGTTTCGCGTATTTTGCAGAAATGTAAAGGCGCTGTTTATCGTATCACTTATTCTAAAGAGAAAGGTGGTGCTAATGGGTTATTTCCTTCAATTTATCAGGCGCAATTATTAAACTACGCCCGTGAGCATGGGATAGATTTACGTCCAGAAGATTTTTTTTATCCCGAGCGCTTGCAGTCATTAATGCAAGAGCGTCCCCCATTGTCGAAAATTTGCAAAAGTTCCAGCGTTGATAGCGCGGGTGAGACTTTGCAGCATTAAGGAGATCAAAATGAGTTTAAATGAAATTTTACCAATAGCACTTGTTGTAATGTTGTTTATCAGTGCAGGAATATTGCGGTTTGCTTTTTCTTATCGCGAGCAGGTTAAAGATCTAAAAGAGGAGGCAAAAAAGAAAAAAATGAATTTTTAAGAGAAACTGTAGAGCTTACTCATGAGCGTGATGCTGCGGTTAAAGAGCAGAATAGGGCAGTTATGGAACGTGATGCTGCGGTTAAAAGAGCAGAATAGGGCAGTTATGGAACGTGATGCTGCGGTTAAAGGGCAGAATAGAGCAATTATGGAACGTGATACTGCGGTTAAAGAGCAGAATAGAGCAGTTATGGAACGTGATGCTGCTATTGAAGAAAAAAGTAGAGTTATTAAAGAACATAATAGAGAAATTGAAGATTATAACAATACCCTTAAAGCGCATAATGAAACTATTAAAAAACGTGATATTGTAATTAAAGAACTGGAGCAGAAGATAGATGAATGTAATGAAAGCTTCGAACGGAAAGATGGAATTATAGCTTCCTTAAAAGCAGATATTCAATCACGCGATGCGGAAATTGAAAAATTGAATCAACGGAATCATGAGGATAAAGAAGAGCTAAAAATGCGGGGTGAGCTTATACAGATAATAAACGCAGAAGTTCAATCCCGTGTTGAGGAAATTGAGAGGCTTAAACAAGAGCTTAAAGATAATGTTGTAGCAGTTGATCCAACTAAGAAGTACGAATTCACTGGTGAAATAAAAGAATACAAACACAGTGGTGAGAAAGGTGGTTGTACGCATATTCTACATCGTATTCGCGCATTAAAAGACTTTGGAATCATTAAAAAAGGTGATTTAGGAGGCTGGATAGCGAAAGAAAGAAACCTTAGTCATGATGGTGACTGTTGGGTTGGTGGAGATGCTATGGTTTTTAGTGATGCTCAAGTTTACTCCAATGCTCAAGTTTATGATAAAGCACAGGCTTATGGAAAGGTAATTATTGGTGGGAATGCCAAGGTTTATGGGAATGCGCATGTGTATGAAAATGCAGAGATTTGGGGTTCATCACAGGTTTATGAAGATGCCAAAGTTTACGGTTATGCTACCGTTACTAATAAGGCCCAAGTTCACGGCAATGCACAAGTTTATGATGAAGCATTAATTTGTGGCACTGGAAAAGTTTATGAAAATGCAACTGTTCGTGGTGATACACGTGTTACTACAGAAAGCATTGGCGGTGGTACTTTAGTTCATAGTGGAGAAATGTCTTTTAGTAATAAAACTAGCTCTTCTGAGAAGAAGGGTAAGTGAGGAGAGAGGGATGGGCTTAATTGCACTTATTATATCTTGTATTGCTAATTTGTGTTCATGTTATGCGGTTTATACCAATTTTAAAAACATAAAAATGCTTAGACAAGCGATAAAAGAACGAGATGAGTTAATAGCGTCACAAAAAGCGTTGATGGAAGGACAACTAGCAGAAAATGAAGAGAAAATACAACAATTGCAGCAATTGCAACAAAAAGTGCAAGAACGTTTGTTGGAATCTGAACAGAAGAAATCTAAAGAGCAAGAATATTTGACTGAATATGAAAATATTAATGACAATCTTCAAGAGCCTGAAGATGTTCGTGCGCTTGTAAGAGAGTTTGTAAACAAAGCTCCAATTATAAATGAATATAGTGATGAAAAAGATGATGATAGAGCACGAAAGATATTGCAACAATTGATGATGGATGAACAGAGAAAGAATGAAGCAATTCAAATTATTAACGATGTCCATACATGGTTTATGGCAAAAAAAACCGTTACAATTGAAGAAGTTAATAAATGGGATAGATCGCAATATTTATTATTTCATCTTGTGAGGCCAAAGCCACTGACATGGGCCGAGTTGGCTGAAAAAAGTATTGAGGAACAACAGCGTTATTGTTCAAATTGGAAAACCATTATTCTTTGAACGTAACAGCTGTAAGAATTCTGGTTCTGGTTCAAAGTATTGAATATCGCGGACGGGAAAATTCACTTTTTCTGGTGGATTTTGAGGATCTACGGCAGTGTGTTCTAAAGTGAATGTTAGTCTAGATGGTGTATTATTATTTATAGGTGCGATAGTAAGAACCAAGTATAGCGAGCTGGAAACATCAAGGCTAAATACATTAAGAGTATCATATATTTCAGGTTCTACTTTAGGTTTTTTTAAACAGAGAAGTTTGAAATTTTTGGGGGAGATGGTGTGTACCTTTTTATAAGGAGGAAAAGGATAGGATACACTATATGTTGCATGAATAAATCTAAAAAGGCTGTCTTTATTTATACTAATCGAATTGATTGTAATTGGTTGTTTTGTAGGATTTGCAATGAATAAAGCTATATCGATAAATAAAAATACGTCACTATCGGGATCTTTATATGTTCGCATATATTGTGATAAAACATTAAGTTTTCTTTGCTCTAAAATTTCTGTCTGTTTTTCTAGAACGTTGGTAAGCTTTTCTAGCGCTTGTGCTTGTTGTTTAGTTGATTTAGCTATGTCCATGGCATTAGCTAATTCAGTTTTAAACTTTTCTAGATCTTCCTTTCTCAATTTTTCAGCTTCTATTCGATCTTTTTTTCTTAATTTAAATGTCTGTTTAATAGAAAGAAAAGCAAAAATTGCTGATAATAAAGCACCAACCGAAGAAAGTGCTGAAAATAATACAGAAAACGCGGAAAATAATACAGGATGCTGTTCTATCCAATTTAAAACCGCTTGCATACTTCTCACACCCTTCTTTCCTTCATTTTCGGAAAAAAACACTTCTATAAAACACGTTTTGTATGGAGAGGTGCGGTGAATAACACGATTCTTTGTTTTGATCTAGGTACCAAAACGGGGTGGGCGATGTGTGGAGGGAGAGGTGACATATTTAGTGGCACCGTTGATTTTAAATCACGCCGTTTTGAAGGCGGTGGGATGCGTTATTTACGCTTTAAGAGATGGCTTACAGAAATAAAGCAGACAGCAGGTAACATTGACGCGGTTTATTTTGAGGAGGTGAGGCGTCATGTTGGAACCGATGCAGCGCATGTGTACGGTGGTTTATTAGGTCACCTAACGGCTTGGTGTGAACAGCATCAGATACCGTATGAGGGTATACCGGTTTGTACGATTAAGAAAGCGACGACAGGTAAGGGGAATGCGTCGAAAGAAGAGATGATTAAGGCGGTGCGTGCAAAAGGGCACAATCCGAAAGATGATAACGAAGCAGATGCTTTAGCAATTTTATATTTAGTTAAAGAAAGGGAATTGGGGTATGTCCAGTAAATTACCATGGACGAGGCTTTTTGCAGACAAGTGGCTACTTGATCTTGCATATTTGCCTGCTGTAGAGGGCAATATCTATATGCGATTACGGTTACGTATGTTGCATACTGGTGAACCTCTTTTTTATAATATTAAAGTTTTATCTCATTACACTGGTTATTCAGTGAAGAAGTTTGAAGCGGCACTGAATGTTTTGCTTGAAGAAGGATATTTCATTCGTTTAGCAGATGGTTGCTTGTGGAATTTAGATGTTGAAGAGGAGTTAAAAGCAGAAGAAGCATTAAAGGAAGCAGCTTTTATTCAAGAGGGGGAGGGGAATGATGGCAAATAAATTACCTTGGGTACGTAATTTTTATCAAGAGTGGATTATGGACTTTGCTGGCACTGATGCAGCAGAAAAAGCGACTTATAGTACACTCACTGCTTTTATGTATAGAACTTGTGAACCGCTTTATGATGATGCTTCTGTTTTAGCACGTGCTGTTGGCTGTTCAGTACAAATTTTTAAAAAGTCATTAGAAAAACTCATTCGAAAAAAATTAATTATTCGATTAGAAAATGGAAATTTATGGAGTGCACAAGTTGAGGAAGAGTTACTAAATTGCAATGAGAATTTAGATAAATCTTCAGAAAAGGCTTCAAAAGCAGCAAAGGCAAGATGGGATAAAAACAAAGATAAAAGCAATCATGATGCTAGTGAAATGCATATGCAATGCACAAGCAATGCACAAGCAATGCATGAGCAATGCTTGGAAATGCACAATAACATTAACAATAACAATATATATAAAAAAAATAAAACTAACGTTTTATTAAAAAAAGAAATTGATTTTGAAGATTTAGAAACAACCGATTTGGTTGACGAGCCAATCGAGTGTGATGTTGATAGCCAATCAGAACAAATCGAAACGTTAGAAACCAACCAACCAATCATTCACGAGCAAGAAAGCGTTCCTAAGAAAGCCAAGCGGGTTAAAACCGATAGAGGCTGTCGATTGCCTGCGGATTTTGAACCCGATTACGATTTTGCCATTGCAGAGGGCTTGCTTCCGGAGCGTGTGAAAGTCGAAATCGCAAAATTTCGAGATTATTGGAATGCCAAGGCAGGTAAGGACGCTAGTAAGCGTGATTGGCAAGCAACGTGGCGCAACTGGGTACGCAAGGCAATTGAAGATTTACAGAAAGGAAAAAACTATGGAAAGCCAAGCACTGGAACAACAGAACAGCAGCGTGGATGGAGTTATCGCGTTGCACAGCACATGTCCAATATCAAAAATTCAGATAGTGTGTACAAATTTTTATTCGAGGATGACAACCGAACCACCGTTCCTTTGGAAAATGGGGCAAAAACCATTGATTGCAGAAGCGGAGAGAGTTACCTCATTAGTCCATGATGCGTTGCAAAAGCTTGAAAAGAAAGCGACTGAAGAAGAAATTCAAACCACGTATCTTGTCCTTTCAAATGGACTTAAGAGCCCCATGGGATCAGATGAGAAAGCGACAGCGCTTGCGTATCTTTACGCTCTTGAAGGCATAAGCAGCTGGGTATTGCAAACGGCAACAAAGAACGCGTTGAAAGGCAAAGCAGAGGGATTAAATGCAACCTTTATGCCATCAACAGCAGATTTTTATCGTTACTGCGAAAAGCTTGAAAGCGATATTCGCTTTCGTGCAGATCGCCTTCTAAAGAACCTTGAAAAGCCTGAAAAAGGAACAAATCAAAAGGCACCGATGCCATCAGAACGTATAGAAAAGGTTCAAAAAGAACTTGAAGAGGTTTTAAAGGGCATTGAAGGATAAACAGCAAAGTAGTGAAGTTTTCTGATGATTTTGAGAATAGATATGCGTTTAAATTGACAGAAAGGCACCGTACAAAGCGATTTAAAGATTTTGTGATAGGAAACCACATTGAATTAAAAACGCTTCTGTACGATCCGTTTTGAGGCAAATAAACCCATAGGTAAAATTAAGGTTTTAAACATGCGAATTTTACAACATGTGTTCTTAACAAATCGTAAATCAAGACCCAAAAAGTTTATAGCGACGGCGGTGGGATATGCCCCATGGGGATTAGGGGTAGCTGAGTATTTTTACAACCTTTACGAATATGAAGATGGGATGAGGGAATATGAGGAGTTCGATGGTGGACAGTATCATGAAATACCTAACAAAGTTGATTACAGTACCAAGGCTCAAGTGAAAGCATGGATTTATGGAGGTGATTTGCCAAAAAACATTTTGAATTTTGAAGCGTTGATAGGTGAGGTAAATGGGAAAATCAAAAAACGTACAAACGGTAATCAGTTGATTTGTGAGATAACGAATGATGGAGAATGGGGGTATCCATTGTCTTGTGAAGAGGTAGACAGAGAGCTAGAAAAAGCACTTGATATTCAATTAGGTAAGTATCAAAATGAAAAAAAGTGAAAAAAATAAAAAATACGTATTGACTTTAAAGAAAAGGTCGTTTAGAAAGGTCGACAAGTGCTTAAAAACCACGAATCCAATAGCGGATAAACCACGATAAGGTTTCTCCCATACCTTTAGAATACTGACTTTATTTTATGCTATCATTAGCATATAACGATTTTGTCGGGTGTAGCTATACCATACAATACCCTTCGCGAGGGAAAAGTATAGCGGCGGACTATTGGCCGTGTTTTTAGCGCCCGGCGCCCTTATGGGCTGTCAATTAAAAACTTCTAACCAATAGAAAGAATTTATCATGACAAAAAACGAAATCCAAATAACCACTGATTTCTTATGTGATTTGTGGATGGCAGTGTGTAAAGAAGTTAACACTGATTATACTGAAGATGAATATAGCAATGCTTTAGTTGAATTAATGGCAGATTTAGAAAAGGTTTTGGTTTTAAAATTACAAAACGAAATGCCTAATTTTACAAAAATTTTAGCAATTATTACAGAATTTGGTCATTCTGAACCAATTCAATCAATAGCGCCTCTTTTAAAAGCTTATAGACCTGATTTTGATAATGTACATAGCATAAACGAGGCAGCGTGAAAATGGTACAGGCGCGGCGGGGGCGCCTGCTTTTTAACTTTTGTAGATAAAAGAAAAAATAAATAGGGAAGGGAAAGATGTCACAAAATTTAATCAATGTAAATCAAAAAAACTCAATAGATGTAAATCAAATCAAAATAGATGATAGCATTCAAACAATGTCTAGTGTTGAAATTGCAGAGTTGTGTGGTAAGCAACATAAACATGTTATGCGTGATATTAAGAAAATGCTTGAGGAATTATACCCTATAGGGGGTCTCCCCAAATTTGGGGGGGCTGATTTTACTGAGCCCAAATTTGGGCTGAGTGATTTTGCAGGGGTCTATAAAGATTCAACTGGTCGTACTCTCCCTTGTTACAACCTCCCCAAACGTGAATGCCTCATCTTAGTTTCTGGTTACAGCACCGCTTTACGTGCAAAAATTATAGACCGTTGGCAAGAATTAGAAAAGCAAGTTACACCACAAATCGATTATTCAAGTCCTCAGGTAATGTTAGGTGTATTAACTCATCTAAAAAATGAAAATGAGCGTAAAGACATCATCATTGCAGAGTTAAAACCAAAAGCAATAGCTCTTGATGGTTTAAAGCGTTCGGATGGCTTATTTGGGATTGTAGAGGCAGCAAAAATATTGGAAGTAAGACCTAAAGATTTAACAGATTATTTGCGAAGATATGGCTGGGCTTACAGAAGAGCGCCTGGCGCCCCCCTGTTACCCTATCAAGATAAGATTAAAAAAGGTCTTATGGATTGTCCTGTTATCACTATTCAAAAAAACGATGGTACAGAAAAAACAGTACCGTCAACAAAAATAACAACAAAAGGATTGGCTTTATTAAGAGAGCAAATCCATGGAAATATGCAATAATTAAAAAAACGGCGGTGCGGGGGCGCCTCTTTAAAACATCTCATCTCATTTACAAATTAATCGAATATTAGATTAGGAGCTACCTATGACCACTAAAAATGTATCCAAAAAATATGAACTTACTAATGAAACTACAGAAGTTAAAGACCATCTCTATGGTAGAGTTAGAACACTTTATCGCATTAGAGCTTTAAGAAGTTTTGGAGGTGTAAAAAAAGGAGATTTAGGGGGCTTTATTGAAAGTGAATACAACTTATCACATGATGGCAGTTGCTGGGTTGGTGATGATGCCAAGGTTTATAATGCTGCTATGGTTTGGGGGCATGCGAAGGTTTTTGAAAATGCAATAATTTGTGATGAGGCGTGTGTTAATGGGTTTGCAAAGGTTTATGGCAATGTACGTGCTTATGGAAAGGCAATTATTGGTGGCAGGGCGCGTGTTTTGGGAGATACGCAACTTATTTTGGGGGCATGGGTTACAGGAAGAAAAGAGATTTCTACAGGTTTAATATCCTTTTGTAGATAGATAAAGACTGTAGAGGAATTGATTAAAGCGGCTGTGGCGTCTAAAAGATAGAATAAAAAAAGCCGTGTCCTTATGAACGCGGCTTTTTGGGAGAAAATTCACAATTCATGAGACATGTTACATATTCTGTGTATAAACGCAAGAGCGTTTTTATCAAATTGAATTTTAAAATACATCGGGCTATTATTGATTTGCAACGTCATGGTGGCGTTGTTTTTAATCATTCTATAGTTAAAACGCTATTTCTTTAAGATATCATAAAACAAAGCCGTGCCAATTTATTTTGGCACGGCTTTTATCTTATTGTTTTGCAATGCAGACTATGTGAAATAATCTAATACAAAACGTGTATAAAAGCAAATTTATTTTAATTCTATTTGCACCTTAAAACAAATTGTGCTAAACTGATAAAGATTTAAAAAACTGGAGACCTTGTCCATCTTTAGATGGCAAGGTTTTTTTATTTCACGTTTATAACCATGCTTTTTAAGCCTCTAATCACTTTAAGCAATCAAATGATAGCGAATAAAAAAACCGTGCCTTTAAAGACACGGCTTTTATAGATACAGTTCTGTTTTCTATCATCCTCTAAAGAAGGCGAAGGATCTACATTACACACTTCGTATAAAAAGCAAACAAACAAAGAAAATAAAAATGTGATTCATTATTTAGATTCAGTATGTTACAATAGATTTTATTTGTCAATATAACCCGTAATGTGTTATATTATCATCAGTTGTAAATTTGTTTGGTTGTGACGTGTCATTTCCCCATAAAGGATATCAAGTGCATGCTTAATAAAGTGATTTTAATTGGTTATCTAGGTGCTGATCCCGAGTGCAAAACAATGTCATCTGGTGGTGAGGTGGTCAATTTCCGAATGGCAACGTCCGAGAGCTATACAGATAAGGCAACCAATAAGAAAGTAGACAAAACCGAATGGCATTCCATTGTGGTGTTTAATCCACATCTTGCAAAAATAGCACTCCAATATCTCCATAAAGGAAGCAAAGTCTATATTGAAGGGCAGCTCCAAACCCGTAAATGGCAAGATAAAAACGGTGTTGATCGGTATGTAACAGAGGTCATTTTACCTAAATACAAAGGCGAGTTAAAGCTTTTAGATGGCAAAAATGATGATGATCAAAAGCAATCATCACCTTATGACAGAAGCTTTCATAGACCTCTTGATATGCCCCATACCGTTATGAATGACCGTGTTCCTTTTTAAGGATATTATTGAATGAGGAAAGTGATCATGTTAAAGCAATTCTGTAAAGTTGTATATTTTGTGGGGTATGAATGATATGTACCAAGTTCAGCAAATTGCTAACTTCTTTCTTGAAAAGGGACGTGAAGAGAATATCCCAATTTCTCCTATGAAGCTCATTAAACTGGTGTATCTTGCGTATGGATGGATGTTAGCAGCTACAGGTAAGCGTCTCTTTCCTGATCGTATAGAAGCATGGCAGCATGGTCCCGTGATTCCGGCTCTTTATCATGAGTTTAAAGATTGGGGAAGGCGTTTTATCGATTGCTATTCTCGAACAGTTGATTTAGAGACAGGAGAAATTTTGATTCCTAAAATTCCTAAAGAATCCGCTGATAAATATACAGTTAAGTTATTAGAGATCGTCTGGAATGCTTATAAAAATTTTTCACCTTGGCGCTTGCGCAATGAATCTCATGAGAATGGATCACCATGGGAGAGAGTATATGATTGTGGGCAATTTGGTGTGAAGCTACAAGACGATGACATCAAAGAATATTTCACACAAAAAATTAACGGGTATTTACAAGAGCCGGAAAAAAAATAAACACCTTCATCTTAAGCAACTTCAACGTGCAAGTGATGCTGTTGGAAATCAATCTGTTAGAGTGATTGCAGATTGTCTTCCGAGGAGAACTGTTCATTATGCTGTTACAGAACAAGAAATAAATCTATTAAAAGATCAAGCAACGTCTGCATGTCGTTTTCATGGAATAATGGGGACTTTATTGGGTACGCTTTTAACTTTGTCCATAGAACTATTTTGGGATGAAAGTCATTTAGAAATTAAGCGAGTTTTTATAATTATAATATCGATCATTCTGGTTTCGTTATTCTTTTATAGTCTAAAGTTCAAGTCAAAAGCAGAGGAAATTTGGCAAAATATTAAACAGGAATCTGGGGACATAAGTGAAAAAAACAAAAAGAGGGGACGCCCTAAGATTATAGGGCAGGTAAGAGAGCCAAATGGTCGTATAACACGTGCAAAAACACCACGTGAATCTGTTGATAAATTGGCAATAGAGATACGTGCAAAACGCTTTGGTTTAACGCTACAAGAGGCAAAAAATCCGCTCTCTAGTACTTACATAGGGCGACTTTGTTTGCAAGGCGTGCTTACACAAGAGCAATATGACGCCGCGCAACAGTATTTACAGATAAGAAACGACTATTTGTGCGCAAAAGGCTTGCCAAGTGCTGTTTATGATGAAATGCCCTCATCAGCAGATGATAAGGCAAGGGATAAGTGGGTAGAATTTGCAACAGAACAGTTTTCTAATATGCAAGAGGCACTAAAAGAAGCCCAGTGTCTTTATAGACAGTACAATCTTTACGCAGCGCTACAGTACCTCGTTATAGAAGATCAAATGCTACCACATCTTGTGAATTCACTGCGGGTTGCTCTTGATGCGCTTCAAAAGCATTTTGATCGTAAATGACAATCTCTATTACGGTTTCATTATATCATATATCGTTGGTAAGTCTCTGCAAAATCTAGCGACTTGTTTAGTGTTTTCATAATCACCGGTGCTCACGTCAGATACTACAACTATCATTTGTGTTTTGGGGCTAATGCCAGTTCCAGTCGAATTACTAAGAAATTTTTTTGCATAATAAATCATTGGATTTTTGCTGTTATTGGATTCGTTGTATGCCCACATAAAATCTCTTTCACTCCAATTATGTTCATAACGTAAACGACTTATTACATTGGGTAGCATTGCCCATGACATTTCTTCATTATACTCACCCCGCAATAAATTCACAAAGCGTCCACATAAAATAACGAATACGTGACGATGCAATACAGGATCAAATTTGGAAGGCATCTTATGATGGCCACGGCTGTATACAAATTCTTGTGCTTGGCTTAGCTTATTAAAATGCGTAAAGCCAGTATATTCTTTACTCGCGTATTTGTCGTAAAGTTGATTATACTTCTCTATAGTATCTACACTTGTAAACATACGCGTCAATTTGTCTATAAATCCAAATGACGCTGATGCAGGTAGCGCTGATATAGAAAAGAAAGCTATAAATGTTATGATGCGTGTTATGGATAATGATTTCATCATTTTGAACCCTTAATTATTTATAAGCGCTGTTTAACAGATTCCCTTTGAATATATCAATATGTGTTATTTTTGTGTTGACAAATTGTTGCAAATCGTATTTAATGACGTTGCTGTACTTAGGCGTATTGTGTCTAGAGAGGGAAATGTACAGTTCGAAATCCCCGCAAATGCGGGGTTTTTTATTATCTGGAGGGCGTATTTTATGACAGAAAATACACAGCAGGATCCACAACCCATTAAAAAGCGTATACCACCAAAGGCAGGTCAAGGGCGTGTCAAAGGTGTTCCCAATAAAATGACGCGCATTTTAAAAGAAGCAGTGGTTAAGGCTGCTGAGAATGCTGGGAATAAAATTGGCAAGGATGGTTTGATCTCTTATTTGGAAAAGCAGGCTATAGAATGTCCAGCGGCTTATTTAGCGTTGCTTGGTAAGGTGTTGCCTTTGCAAGTGACAGGTAAAGATGGGGGAGCTGTTAAGATGATAACGCGTGTAGAAATCGCGCCTTTAGTGAATGACGACACGACAGATTAATATTGTTCCAAAGCTTATACCGATATTTACAGGTAAGGCTTTGGTGCGTGCTGCTTGGGGAGGGAGAGGATCTGGAAAGACAAGATCATTTGCCTTGATGGCTGCTTTAAAAGGCTATCAATTTGGTATGCAAGGGATATCAGGCACTATTCTTTGTGCACGGCAGTTTCAAAATTCTTTGGCAGAAAGTTCATTGGAGGAGATTAAACGCGCCATTGAAGCGCATGACTTTTTAAAGGACTATTACAAGGTTGGGGAGTCGTCGATTAAGTCGATAGATGGTCGTATAGCCTTTCAGTTTTCTGGTCTTGACCGCAATATTGCAAGTATCAAATCTATGGGGCGTATTTTGCTTTGTTGGGTTGATGAGGCAGAGCCCGTTACAGAGACGGCTTGGCAAACGCTTATACCGACTTTGCGAGAAGAGGGAGAGGGGTGGAGAGCAGAGTTATGGGTGACATGGAACCCGTTGCGTGAGAATGCCCCCGTTGAGAAGCGGTTTCGCTTTTCAGACAATGGGGCAATTAAGCGTGTAGAGATCAACTGGTCAGACAATCCGAAGTTTCCAAAGATCTTGAATGAAGCGCGATTAGATGATCTGAGAAACCGCCCCGAGACCTATAAGCATATTTGGGAGGGGGCTTATCTTACAGCGGTTCAAGGTGCTTACTATCAAAAGGAAATGTTGGCAGCTGAGCAAGAGGGGCGAATAGGGCGTGTTGCTCGTGATCCTTTAATGCAAATACGCGCCTTTTGGGATATTGGGGGAACAGGAGCCAAGGCAGATGCAACAGCGATATGGATAGCGCAGTTTGTGGGGCGAGAAATCAGAGTTCTCGATTATTACGAAGCACAAGGACAGCCTTTATCAGAACATATCGGTTGGTTGCGTCAAAATGGTTATGAGAAGGCATTGATGGTTTTGCCTCATGACGGTGCGACCAGAGACCGTGTGCACAATGTGAGTTTTGAGAGTGCTTTAAATGATGCGGGCTTTGAAACGCAAGTGATCCCTAATCAAGGGGCAGGGGCGGTTAAGATGCGTATAGAGGCGGTGCGACGTATTTTGCCTTCAGTTTGGTTTCACGAGGAGACGACGGTAGCGGGTCGTAAGGCACTTAGCTGGTATCATGAGAAATGGGATGAGAAGCGTGGC
>NZ_CM001557.1:1568956-1578820 GCF_000273375.1 Bartonella birtlesii IBS 325 | reverse complement strand
TGTGCAGAAACATAAGAGACAAGCTTACAGTGGTAAAGAATCCTATGAGAGTACGTCATGGATGGCAGAATGATGCATGATGAAGAGCATTTAGGACAAGACAGCAACGTGTCAGATCTCTCTATGGAAGGTTTGTTTCGCAAGCTTGTGAGTTGGTACAAAGAAGATGTGGAGCATGTGAACCAATGGCGTGAACATGCAAGGGAGGATTTTCGTTTTTACAATGGAGATCAGTGGAATGAGGCTGATTTAGCGGCATTAAAAGAGCAACGTCGCCCTGTTATGACCTTTAATCGTATTGCTCCGCTTGTGAATGCTGTTGTAGGTTCTGAACGCAATAATAAACGAGAAGTGCAATTCATTCCCCGTCAAATAGGCAAGGCATTGCCAAGTGAATTGCTTACAGGAGCGGCAGAATGGTTTCGTGATACAGCTCATGCGGAGTATGCGGATTCTGATGCTTTTCAAGATGCGGTTATCTGCGGCATGGGGTGGACTGATACACGGCTTGATTATGAGAATAGCCTTGATGGTGAACCGGTTATTACTCGTTTAGATCCGTTAAAGATGGTTTGGGACAGTGCAGCGGTGCAACCGAATTTAACCGATGCACAACGTTTGTGGTACGTAGACCGCAAGCCTTTGGAAGTAGCCAAGCAGATGTTTCCCAAAGCCCATTGGAGTGAACTGAGTGCAGATTGGGCTCGTGATGGGAGCTCTCATGAAGGTGTTCACCATAATGATCTTGATTATTACAGTGATGAGGGGAGCATTGATGTTGAAAACGGTCGACGGATGATCACACTTGTTGAATGCCGTTGGTTTGAAAGCGAGAGGTATTACAAAGCGCCCGATTTAAGCACTGGAGAACTTCGTGATTATAGCGAGGAAGAATTTAAGCAGCTACAGTGCATGATGCCGGATATCCAAGGGGCAGCTTTCAATAAAAAGGTTGTTAAGCGCGCTTTTTTAGGCAGGAAGGTTTTGCTATGCCCCGATCAACCCATGGTTCCAGCTGGTCAATTGGGTTGGGAGTGTATAACGGGTTATTTTGACAAGATAGAACGGCAATTTTATGGGGTTGTGCGTCCGACAAAAGATCCTCAACGATGGGCGAATAAATATTTCAGTCAAGTAATGCATATTCTCAACAGCCAATCCAAGGGTGGGATAATGGCTGAGAGGGGGGCGTTTGAAGATGAAAGAGAAGCTGTAAAGAGTTGGAGCAGGGTAGATAGTGTTACGGTTTTGAAAAATGGTGCTTTGGCAGGTGGTAAAATACAGCCCAAACCCATAGCACAGTTTCCACAAGGCTTTTTCCAGCTGTTTAATGAAGCTAAGGAAGCAATTAATCAAGTGACGGGTTTATCACCTGAATTCATTGGCACAAGAGAAGTGACACAAGCGGGTATTTTGGAGGCACAACGACGCCAATCCAGTTTAAATCTGCTTGCTTGTCTGTTTGATGGTTTACGTTTGTATCGCAAGCGGCAAGGCAAGATTATTTTGCACTTGATCCAGAATTATCTGTCTGATGGTCGTTTGGTAAGGATATCTGGTGAAGAGAATGCGCAATATATTCCCTTAACCCGTGAAGCGGTGATGAGTGTTGATTACGATATTGTCGTTGATGATGCGCCAACCAGCCCGAATGAGAAAGAGCGGACCTTTGGTATTATCACGCAATTGTTACCGTTGCTTCAAAATGCTGTTACGCCAGATATCATGCTTGATTTGCTGCGTTATTCTCCATTGCCGGCGTCTCTGCTTAATCGAGTGAGTGAGAAGATGCAACAGCAGCAAATGGCACAACAAGCCCAACAACAGCAAATGAATCCGGAACAAGAAATGAAGTTGCAAGAAAAGCAGCAAGATATTGCTGCTAAAAGTCAGATGCAACAGATGGATTTACAAGGAAAACAGATTGAATTGTTCATGCGTCAAAAGAGAGCAGAATTGGAAGCTGAATTGATGCAGCAACGCCATGAGCTTGAGAGGCAGCGTATTCACAATGAACAAATGCAAAATCAGATTATGCGGGAGAGAGCCGCAACATACAGAGGAAGAAGCATTTAAGAGAGGTTAGAGAATGAATGCAGAAATGAACGAAGCGATGAATGAAGGTGTGAATGAAGATTATAGGGTTGAAGCGCCGGTTTTTGATGATGATGAGAGTTCTTTTGATGCTGATCATGAGGTCGAGACAGTTGAGAGCCATGATATCACATCTCCAGAGTCGGTTACAGAAGCCGTTGACAAGCCTTCAGAGATTGTTCCCATAGATCGGCAGCGTGCTGTCGAGCAAGCCAATCAAGCCCGTGAAGCACTTGCCAAGTTTTATGAACATCAATCTCAAGCACCAATAGTTGAAGGAGAAAGCGCCCCCCCAGACCCTACACAAGACATCATTGGCTATATGGGTTGGATTGGAAAGAAGCTTCAAGAGCAAGATGCATATATTCGAGCACAGCAGGATGTGCAAAGGCAAGCGATTGAATATCAAGAATTTAACGGGCATTTGAATCAGTTTTTAGAAAGTTCTGTTACATCAATCAAAGAAAAATACAGAGATTTTGATGCCGCGGCAGATTTTCTTTATGAGACACGTGCAAAGCAGTTGAATGCTTGGTCATCTGTTTATCCAACTTATGCGCAAAGGAGTACGATAGATGCGATTATAGGGGATGAATTGCGTACGATTGTCGCAACTTGTGCACAAAAAGGCGTTAATCCGGCAGAAGAGCTTTATAGGATAGCGCAAAACCTTGGCTATCAGACAAAAGCGATACAAGCCAATGATCAGGTAGTAGCACTTCAAAACCGTCAGAATTCTGCGCGGACTTTGACGGCATCTGGTGGAGGGGGCGTGACGGGTCCTATGACTAAAGAAACTCTTGCTAATATGTCAGAAAAAGAATTCAATGCTTGGATATCAAATCCGAAGAATGAAGCCCGTTTTTATGAAATTATGGGTGCAGACCCCGATTAAGCAATAAATTTTACAGCATAATCCGCCTTTGATGCGGGTTTTCCACCGGCTTTAAGCCGGTTTTTTTACAGCAAAGAAAGGTGAAATCAATGGCAACAACACATATAGGAACCCATGATCCGCAATCAGTGAAATTGTGGTCACAAAAATTAAGCAATGAGGTTTTGAAGGCAACGAAAATTGCCCCCCTAATTGGCAAAAGTTCGAACAGCATTATCCAGCTTTACAACGAAACCCATAAGAGTGCAGGGGATAGCGTTACGTTTAGTCTGCTTGTCAATCTGTTTGGGGACGGTGTCACGCAAGGCGAAACCTTAGAAGGCAATGAAGAAGCACTTCAATTTATGAATGATAGGCTGATCATTAACGAGCTTTTACATGCAGCGCGTGTTGCGAATGATGACTCGATTGATCAACAGAGAATACTGCCGAATTTACGCAAGAAAGCCAAAGAAGGCTTGGTTCGCTGGTATGCCAATCGTTTAAGCATTATGTTCTTTCTTCAGGTATGCGGTTATACAGCGCGTACGATCAATGTTGATGGCCGAGAAGTGTATATTAAACCGGTTCATTATGGCTTTAATGAAGTCATGGCACCGAGCAGTGAACGTATTATCCGTCCAGATGGTAAAACCAAGGATGAAGATCTCAATGATAAAGCCAAACATAGCTTTAGTCTTAAATTGATTGATGAAGCGGTTAAACAAGCCAAACTAGCCAATCCGCAAATTTCTCCCGTTCATGTCAATGGTGATGATGTTTACGTGCTCTATTTGCATCCAACACAAGTGATGCAATTGCGAACCAATACAGCAGTTGGTGAGTGGTTAGATATTCAAAAATCGGTTTATGCAACCTCTCGTGCGAAAAACCCAATCTTTGATGGTTCACTAGGCATGTATAATGGCGTTATTTTACGTGAAGCTATTCATGTCACTCATGGTGTTAAATCCACCGATCATACAGCGGTAAAGAGTGTGCGTCGTGCGGTGTTTTTAGGAGCGCAAAGTGCGATTATAGGTTTTGGCAAAAATCATAGTGCAACGCATTATACGCTTAAAGAAGAGTATTTTGATTATGAACGTGAATTTGGCGTTGCAGCCAAGACTTTGATAGGGATGAAGAAAACACGTTTTCAAATGCCAAATAGTGCCCAAACAGCTCAAGATTTTGGAACGATTGTTATCCCCACTTACAGTGGTGAAGCAGCAGCGTAATCATAAGGAGGAAACAGGATATGGCAGATCAATTACCACCTCCACTACAGGGGAGAAATCTTCACACCCAACAGGTGAGTTTCTTACGTTTGAATATCTCTCATAAAGATAAGCATCTTACGGAGAAAATAGGGATATTACCTCGTGGCGCTTTGATCACTTCGATGAAGGCTTTTGTCAAGACCGCGTTTTCTGAGGCAAAATTAAAGATAGGTAGCACCTATGGAGGCAATGAGTTCAGTGAAAAGGACATCAAAGCCCAAGGCACGCAAGATTTTACGCCAACAGATCAAAAGTCTTTTGTTGCAGATGATAAGGAGATGACCATTTATGCAACACGAGACAAAACCACTGATGCTGGTGAATGTATTGTGGTTGTGCAATTCGTGACAAATCATTGAGGGGATAAGAGATGGCAGATTATTTACCACAGCCCTTGCAAGGGAGAAATCTTCATACCCAGCAGGTAAGCTTTTTGCGGCTTAATTTTAGCTATGAAGATAAAGAAAACGCTCTGAAAATAGGCACGCTACCCCGAGGGGCTTTGATTACTTCAATTAAAGTGTTTGTTAAGACAGCGTTTTCGGATGCTAAGGTCAAAATAGGCAGCACCGCTGGAGGGACAGAGTTTGGTGAAGCGGAAATCAAACAACAAGCAGTCAAAGAGGTTAAGCCCACCAATCAGAAGGAATTTGTCCCTTATGATGAAGAGGTCACGCTTTATGCCAAAGCGGACAAAACGGTACAAGCTGGTCAAGCAAGTATAGTCGTTGAATTCGTGACCAATCACTGAAATTGAGGGGAGATATGTATTAACTCCCTCTCAGTTTATGAAGTAGAAGACTGTACAGAGAGTTGCAAATTAAGGGCAGATAAGACAGCGACTAAGGTAGAAAGTTTAGGATCACCAGTTTTACTTAAGGAGCGATATAAACCACTGCGTTCACGATTGGTTTCTTTTGCTAAGGCTCTCATATTTTGAGCACGTGCAACAATACCAAGGGCGTCTGCTATATGAGCAGCATCACCAGTTTTGAAGGCTTCATTTAAAAAGACTTCTTGAGATTCTGGTGTTGTGAGGTGTTTTTCAAAGTTAAAGGTTTTCAATTTCATTTTTAAGATCCTCTAAAAGAGATAAGGCTTTTTGAATATCACTGGATTGTGTGGATTTGTCACCACCACAAAGCAATATAATGATTTTATCGCCTTTTTTTGTAAAATAAATTCGGTAACCAGCACCATAATGGATACGTAATTCACCTATACCATTAAAAAACTTTGCATCACCCAAAAGCCCTGAACGAATTCTATGAAGCCTTGCAAGAATTATATTAGCAGCTTTTCTGTCTTTAAGCTTTTCTAACCAGTTATCGAATTCATCTGTTGTTTTTATTATTGCTACCATTAGTGCACTATACTACACAAAATACATAATATCAATAGTAATAATTTTTACTGAAAGGTATTCTGATGACACGTCACTACATCACGATAAGGACAGGAGGACCGATACCAGTAAAGCGAGATGTTTATCGTCATAAGAGAACACTTTCGCACTTAGTGTCGGTCATTCAAGATGAGATTGATGACATAGCGGATGAGTATGTTCATCAAATCCAAGAAAGTATTTTTGCAGCCATTCGTTTTTGTGAACGGGAGACCTTTTACTTTAACGAAAGCCGTGATGTGGTGTTTGAGACACGGGCGGGACAAGGTGTTTATGATGCAAGCACTACCAGCCATATCGAAAGTGCTGTTAAAATCAAAAACGTTTATCTGAGTTCTGATCAACATCACAAGCTTGCATTGGAGTGTAAGGACCATGTTTCTTTAGAGCCTTTGTTATCATCAGAGCAGCAAGGAACGCCGGTTTGTTACAGTTATTTTGATAGGAAATTACATCTTTATCCCACACCAGATAGAGCCTATCAGATTCAACTCATTCTCTCTCCATTGCGTTTATCAGAGATAGAGAGTGTTGATGAGGAGCATCCATGGTTTGTGCATGCCTTTGATTTGATTAAGGCGCGTGCAAAATACGAACTTTACAAGAATATCTTGAAAGACCCCGATTGTGCAACGGCAGCTTACAATGACTTTAACGAACAGTTGCATGAATTGCGTGCAGAGACGTCTCAACGTCATAACGTGACCAGAATAATACCAACGGATTTTTAGCATGGTTTATTTTCCCATTGCCGATTACAGACCGGATGTTGCGGTTGCCAACGGCAGTTTTACGGATAGCCTTGTGAATGTTTTACCGGCAGATGGTGGTTACATACCCATGCCTAGTGCAATGGTTGTTTCCAAGATTCCTTTGGAAGAGAAACCATTGGGTTGCATAGCGTTTAGAAGTGGGGATGGTGTTAAGATCATCGTGGGGGGCAAGCAAAAGCTTTATAGTTATGATAGCCAAACGAAAGGTTGGAAAGACATTAGCCAAAGTGGTGTGACATATGGTGCAGATGAGGAAAATCAATGGTCGTTTGCTCTTTTTAAAAACATGGTTATTGCGGTGAATAAAAATGATAAACCGCAAGTTTTTAAGTTTCATAGTTCCGAACGTTTTGAAGAATTAGGAGGCAATCCGCCGAAAGCAGGCTTGGTGAAGGTTTGGGGACCTTTTGTTTGTTTGATGCAATTGACAGATAATCCTAATCGCATTCATTGGTCAGGTTTGGATGATGCAACTCATTGGACAGTTAAGCAAAAAAATTGCGATTTTCAGGATTTTCCGGATGGAGAATATGTTCAAGGGTCTACGGAATCTACCAATCCCCTCATTTTCATGCGTTCTGCTATTTATGCTGGAAATTTTGTTCCGGGTTCTAAGATTGTGTTTACGTTTCAAAAGATACAAGACAAGCGCGGAGCCCGCAGTGCGTCTTCTATAGCTTGTCGAGGGAGTGATGCTTTTTTTGCGGGTGATGGTGGTTTTTATCAGATGAGTTTGGATGGTCAACTTTTACCGATAGGCTTTGAAAAGGTTGATAGAACGGTTTTTAAAACATTTGATAAGTTTGCTCTCGATCAGATGCAAGGAGTTATAGACCCCATTGATAACCGGATTTACTGGTCCTTGAAAAGGGGCAATAACGAGCAGACCACCTTTGTTTATAATTGGGGTTTGCAGAAATGGTCAACGATACAAGGAGAGCCTTTCACGTTGTTTTCAGTGTTTACGACAGGCTATACTTTAGAACAATTAGATGAGATCTCGATCAATCTTGAGGCATTACCAGCTTCTTTAGACAGCCCCCGTTGGCAAAGTGGCGCGCCAATGCTTGGTGCTTTTGATGATCAAAATCATCTTATTGTTTTTACAGGATCTCCTATGGAGGCAACGGTTGTTTCGCAAGAGATGGGGGCACCGGATGGGAGTTTTAGTTTTATCACCAAGATGTTTGCAGAGGTTGATACGCTAGAAGGGCTTTTAAGCATAGGAGAACGTCGTCTTCGCAATAATCAGACGCCGATCACATGGCACAAGGAAAGAGTATGTTCTTATGCTACGAGTGCCTATCATGGTCGTTCGCGTAATCGTTATCATCGATTTAAATTACGCATTCCTGCAAATGAAAGTTGGACGATGATTACGGGTTTTAATGTGGATTTACGTCCTTTAGGCAGAGGGTAATGGCAAAAGTCTTTTTAACGTCTTCGTGGGCTATGGAGCGTATAGCGCCGTATTTTGAAGAAATCATTTCGTCCTTTTGTGTATATGTAGAACGTTTCAAACATGAAATCACATTACAAGAGCTCATTGAAGCCATTTGCAGTGGTCAGAAACAGTTATGGCTTATTTTAGATGACGACGAGCAATTTTTAGCAGTTTTCACGACCCAGATACAACAGACGGTTTTAGGAAAGAAGCGTGCCCTGATTTGTGAATGTAGTGGCCAGGGCGTTCTTGATTTGGTTGATCATTTGAAATTTATAGAAGATTGGGCGCGTGAGAATGGTGCTTTTGAGATAGAGATTTTAGGGCGTTTGGGTTGGAAACGTGTATTAGACAAACAAGGCTATGGCATATCTATGCTTTATTATAGGAAGGAATTATGAAATGGGGAGTAAGACACCAGCAACAACAGAACACAAGCAGGTGCAGACAAGCGCTCCTCCCGTTTGGCTGGAGAATGTATTTAAGCGTGGGGGTAGGGATGCGTATCAAATGTATGATACAGGGATTGGCGGTAATGTTTATTGGGGACCTCGTATTGCCCCGTTAAGTGATCAAACGCGCTATGGCATTAGTGGTCTTGGTAGTATTCCTCATCATTATCAAAATCACTCTTTGATGAATACAATCTATAATCCAACGTCGGCAGCCATGAATCTTAGACATGTGGCTTCTGGTGGTATGATTGGACAGAATCCGTCTTTTAATGCCGCTCTCCAAAATAGCTTAGACCGTGTAAGAGATATCATATCAAAAAACACAATAAAGTCAATATGTTGTTTGCAATTATTTTATAAGAATCCACTTAAGAATCCATACTTTTATGTATGATTCATTTGACCATTTTTTACATAAGATTGCCATGTATGAATAGAGCATAAAAAGCAAATTATAAAGAGGTTTAAGAAGCAAAAACAACTTCAAATTGTCCTTCAAGCGTTTTAACTTTTTCTGAACTTACAACAATTTTGATATCATTTCCCAATTTTGCCAAACACTCAAGCATTTTCATTTCACTAATCCCTCGAAATTCTCCACTTAAAAGTTTAGACAATTTGGGTTGCGTCATTTTTAAAAGTTGACTAGCTTGCTTTTGTGTTAAGTTTTTTCTTTAAGAATTTGACTAATCTTATGAGCAAGTTGTGCTTTGATAAGCATCTCTCTGGAATCAGAAAAGCCAAGATCCTCATAAACATTGGAACTACCGTGAAAAATATTGACCATTTTAATTCCCTTCTAATTGTTCTGCTAACTTGAGACGTTCTTTAATCAGATTTATGTCTGGTTTTGGCGTTGCAATACCATGGGTCGATTTTTTCTGAAAACAATGCAACACGTAAAGAGATTTTTTATATTTTACCGTATAAACAGCGCGATAAGTTCCTTGAATATCACGTTCAATAATTTCTAGAACATTGGCAGATCCAAACCCCTTGAGAACCTTAACATTTTCTCCTTTATCTCCTATCTGAGCAAGATAAAGAGCATAACCAATCCTTTGTTGAATAAGACTAGGAAGACTTTTTATATCTTTGAGTGAAGATCCAAGCCATATGATACGTTTTATTTTACCCATAATTATTAATATACCTATATAGGTATAATTTCAAGTACTTATTTAATAATACTAAGTTAGAAATGTTCTATTCTAAAGTTAACGAACTCAAAATTGAGCTGGTTAATTTGCAAAGAAATTAGGTTTTAATGAAAAGTAAAAATACGCTTATGAGTAAACCTAGGCTATAGCTTTCACAGCAGAGCAAAATTTTGAAAACCTTACATTTTATAAAAGCGGTTGTTTATTGCCTTATGAGAGATTGTTTTAAAAACCAATGCTTGTAAATGTAAAAACCGTTTTGTTAAAGCTACCAAGCGTTTTGATTTGTTTGATACGTTTGATAGCAACGAAAAGCGTTTATAGGCTCTCTCATTCAAATGAGTGATTAAAGNTCATAGGCATCGTTTACATTCCTTTT
>NZ_CM001557.1:1565099-1567850 GCF_000273375.1 Bartonella birtlesii IBS 325 | reverse complement strand
CATCAAAATCTTTTAAAGCACAAATGCGATAAAGAACTATAGTATTTCGAGAAAGAGCATGTTTGATTTTTTTGCTTTGAAGAGTTAATTCATATTTTTTGCACATAATGATACCCTCACAATTGATATGTGATAAAGATTTTCTAAAATTTGGAATGAAGAATTTGAAAGAGAGGGCTCCCCCGCATCGCCCGTTCTTTCAATTATGCTGCTTTATTTTTGGAGAGACATAGACAATCTCTAATTCCCCATAAGGTGAAACCCGTTCAATATAGGTTTTAACCTCAGTAGCTCCACCAACATTTTCACGAATAACAGCAATGCCATGAATATTGGCATTTTCACAAACATGCACGTTATTTGCTATACGAGCGTTTTCATAAACCCTAGCATTGTCATAAACAGAGGCTTTGTCATAAATATAATAGCCTTGCCATACACATGCGCATTACCATAGACATGGGAATTATCAGAAATAACAGCCTTGCCATAAACATGGGCATGATCATAGACATGACCAGCAACGATAGCATTGTCATAAAGCCGCGCATGACCATAGATATGACCACAAGTAATAGCATTGCCAAAAACCTTTGCATTTTCATAAACGTGACCATTTTTAAACACAAGAGCATCATTATAAACCCAGCAATTACCATCATGAGAGAGGTTACTTTCCTTTTCAATAAAGCCCCCTAAATCACCTGCCTTAACATCAGCAAAGTCTTTTAAAGCTTTAATACGGTAAAGAACATATTCACCAAATACACGTGTCTCATTTGTGAGTGCAAATTTCTTTTGCATAGCACAATTCCTTTATAAGAAGATTTAATTTTTGAATGAAAGAATTTGGTTAGAAAGCAGGCGCCCCCGCCACGCCCGCGCGTTTATTTATGCAGTTGTAAAAACAATTTCACCACTAACAACGGGTTCTTTATAATTACCACCGATTTTGCTATCACCACTTATCTCAGTATAGCCAATAACCTGTGCATTGCCATAGACATGAGCATCACCATAGACCTTGCCATAAATTTTAGCATTGTCATAAATGCGAGCATCATCATAAACTTCAGCATTCTCAGAAATTAAAGCATTATTGGAAACCCGAGCGCCACCATAGATCTTGCCATAGACCTTAGCATTGTCACAAACACAGCCCCTATCATAAACATGGGCATAACCAGTCACTATAGCATTCCCATAAACCTTGGCTTCTCTATTGACCATAGCCGCGCCACAAACATGGGCATTATCACAAACCCTAGCGTTATCAAAAACTATAGCATTTTCATACACATGGGCATTATCATAAACTTGAGAGCTTCCTAAAACACGTGCTTTATCATAAACCTCAGCATTGCCATAAATTCTAGTTTTATCAAGAAACTTGCCATAAATAGTGTCATAAATTTTTGCATTTCCATACACTTTAGCATGTCCGAAAATATCACCATAAACCAATGCGTTCTCATATACTTGCGCATTGCCATAAACCTCAGCTCTAATATGCATGCTAGCATTGCCATAGACCCTTGCATTTTCATAAATTTTTGCAGATCCAGTAATTTTTGCATTATCCGAAACATGAGCATTATCGAAAACTCGCGCATCCCCATAAACCATGGCATCCCCCCCGACCCAACAATCACCATTATGAGCTAAATTTGCAACCTTATGTATAAAGCCTCCTAGATCACCAGCTTTTATATTAGCAAAATCCCTTAAAGCTCGAATGCGATAAAGAGTATAATCACCAACCTCTATTGTCTCACCTGTAAATTCATATTTTTTTGCAGGCTCTTGTTTATTATTAGATGCGGTCTCATTTGAAATATTAGAGATAACGGGGGTGTTTTGTGATATATGCATGTTAGTATATCCTGTTTGAATAATATTGTTATTGACACCCCATAAGGGCGCCGGGCGCTAACAAACACGGCAAACAGTCCGTCGTTACACTTTTCTCATAAAGAGTATTGTATGGTGTAACCACACCCGACAAAATCATTATATGCTAATCATAACATAAAAGACAGTCAGTATTTTAAAAGATGGGAAAGATTGTTTCGTAATCTACCCGCTGTTTGTTTAGTGTTGTTAAGCACTTGAGTATTTATATAACAAAATACGTATTTATTGTCAAATAATATTTTATCTTTTGTGATATTTTTCTTATTTTTTTAATACGTTGTGTATTGATAATATCTTATGCTTATTAATCTCTTCTTTTATATTTATGTGCTTTTAAAGCTATATTATAGGCTTTGTGAAACGATTGCGTTATTTTCTGAATCTATACATTTATAATATTTAGAAACGCTCTCTTAATGCGTATTTTTAGCTTTATAACCTATCTATTTTTTACTAAATAGTTTTTAAAGATTTCTGTTGATTTCTTTTAATAACACATTTGCAACTTAACAGCTTTTATAGGGACTATCTTTATAAGCAATACATTCATTTGCATTTTGATTATGAAAATGCCTTATGATTATGAAAGCCTGCTTTTTTCACGCGCGCTTTATAGCTGTTATGTTCTTTATAGTTATAGCCATGGCATCATTTTTCATTTTCATAAGAGAAATGATAAATAGGATAATTGTGATTTATTGCTTGTTATGAAAATATCTAAAGAGAGAATAATAATTATAGAGATGAGCAAAATCCCCTTTAATAGACTTTTGTCATTTTTGTCAGTTTAGTCAGTTTCGTATAACTTCGTATAATGTATGCTATACGAAGTTATGC
>NZ_CM001557.1:1560063-1564710 GCF_000273375.1 Bartonella birtlesii IBS 325 | reverse complement strand
TGTAACTCATAAGAAATGCTATCAAGACCATTATGGTTATGATTTTTGAGGGTTTTGAGGGTTCCCTTTACCCCCTTTATATATTTTTTTCAATCAAAAAATAAAAGTTATTATATTTCAATAAGTTATTTTTTTAATAAACAACCTATATCAAGACACAACCTATAAATACAACCAACGGTATATTTTTGAGGGTATTTTGAGGGTTTGAGAAACCTTCAAAACCTATAAGTAATATAAGAAAATGAATAATACATAACTCTTTTTAAAACAAAGCTTTTGAAAAGGATAAAGTTATCATTTTAAATACGGTATAATCTCTTAAAGGCAATCCAAATAAGAGTATTTAAAAGTGCAAATGATTTCTTTTTAGAATAACGCATATAAACACTCCTTTTAAGATGTTATGTAAGCAATTTATAAAAGGGGTATAGAGCCCCCCCTATAGGTATAAGACCTTATACCCCTTTGTGAGGTTAATATGCCTATCATCTGAGCATGCTTTATAAGTCTATTCGGTTTCTCTTATTTCTAATTTTGGTAAGTTTTTAACAATTTTGATTGTCTCTAAACTTACGGTAATAACCCTCTGAAATAACTCTAATGGATAGGCAGGATTGCCAATGGTTTCAACAGCATAACGATTGGCATCATTCACAATACCACTCTTTTTATCAGTCTTAACGCATTGACGCCCCATAACCCATTCAAGAGCGGGCTTGCCATTGACGATATATTTATAAGCTTCAAGAGGGATATCTGTTATTGTGATATTGTTGTTGTAAAAAACAGTAGACTTATCCTTTATTTTACTATTTCCAGCGAATTTCATTTCAGTCACGTAATAAAACTTTTCGGGATTAGAGATCTCTGTCTGTTTTGGATTTCCTTTTTTAAAGGTCACGGGATAAGGTTCCACATCTTCATAGTTTACATGCAAATAACCCAGTTCACGCCCTGCTGTAACAAATTTCCAAAAATCATCAGCAGTCTTTACACAAGGGATACGAGGCAGTTCCTTAGAGAGGTTATCAGCATAACGAGCACGGTAATCTTGCGAATGAAGTAAACCATAAACGTAATAAAACAAATCATCTTTAGTGATTTTTTCATTAGGATAAGCAGCTTGAAAATGGGCTAATCCCTCATCAGTAATAGCATCACGCTTCTGTAAATCAGCTGTTTGGCTGTCTTCTATAAATAAATGGGATTGTTTCTCATTTTTACCTTTTGAAACCGTAGTATCTTCATAAAAGTATCTTGGAAAGCATTGACTAGTATCCATTGCATGAAAATTAGGTAGTGTCTTACTCATTAGTACAGAAAATCCTCCCATTGCCCCCGTACCTGTAATTTGTATTACCTTATTTTCAACGGCTTTTCCCATAGGGAATATACGCGGCATTTTGGAAACTCTATCGTTGAAGGCACGATGATAATAAAGCCATTGTTTCATAAAAGGGCGATAAAGGCTTTGAATAAAGCATGTATCTTCAAATTCAAAAATTTTTCCTCTTACCAGTTCCTGCTTAACATTATGGCTCCAACTTATCTTTTTCTCATCCGCATTAACAAAATTATCTACAACCTTCGTACGTGTTTTATGGTCAGTATGATAAGTATCATTAAAACGTTTTACCTCACTATTATAAAAGTTAATCATGTTGTGCATGTTTTTTGATAAAGCATCACGGCTAGAGTTGTATGTCCAAGCATCACGATTGGTTTTTAGACCACATGAATAAATCTCAAATAATTTTTTTTCATGCCCTTTTTTATCACCTGATACTAAAAATGCTTTGAAACTGTCATCACGTTGCCTAAGCCAATCACCATGCTTATCTGGTGTAATTATTTTCCAACCTTGTTTACTTCGTGTAATACCATCAATGCTACCAAATTTTTTAATTGTCTTAAGCTTTTTTTCTCTTGTAAGAGAATCTCCAATATCATGATAGTAAATTTTACAAGGTCCAATAGTATTGGGATTTTTTATAAACAAGGTTACAGCAATACCAGTCATACTACCATTGCCAAAAATATTTTGTCCTTCTTGAGAATCTTCTTTATTCGTCATATTTTTGCGAATATCCCCCCGTAAATTAAGTACGTAAATACTTGTAAATTCTTTGGCTAAAGATTTTCGTAAACCATCCATAGAATATCCATTGATAAAATTTCCATTTGTGACAAAGCCGATTACCCCAGCATCAGCAATACGGTCACTTGCCCAGCGAATGGCGCGGATATAACTGTCATAAAGCGCTTGCCTAAGATTTGCTTTAGATTGAGCGGCGTAAGTTTCACCGATACGTTTATTTAATATGGGATAGGGAGTGTTCTTTGCATTATCATTTTCGCTTTTTTGACCTGTTGAATAAGGAGGATTTCCAAAGATAACTTCAATATCCAGATTTTTCTGATGTTCTAAATATTCACTATTTTCTTTAAATAACTCTTGCAACAAATCTTTCCTTTCAAGCATTTGGAATGTATCGGTTAAACCAATATGCTTGAATGGGATATAATTCCCTTTCATAAGACCGTGATAAGTTGCTTCGATATTAATAGCTGCTATATAATAGGCGAGCAAGACAATCTCATTAGCATGGATATCATAACGGTATTTATATTCCATATCCTCTGGTTTTATAAGATTTGATTGTAACAACCGTGTGATAAAAGTACCCGTTCCAGTAAAAGGGTCAAGAATAGAGACCCCCCGTGATCCTAAGCTTTTTCCAAACTCACTGCGTAAGACATCATCAACAGAATGAATGATAAAATCAACAACCTCAATGGGGGTATAAACAATTCCTAATTTCTTCTACCGTACGTGGAAAAGCATAACGGAAAAATTCATTATAAAGCTCTACAATTAAACTTTGTTGTGCTTCAAGAGTAGTAATTCCACGCGTGTAAAATTGTACACTCCTAGAAATATTTTTGAGATCTTGAGATTCTTCTTTAAGAGTAAAATTATCAAGGGCATCGAGTACACGTTGTAAAGCGCAAGATACGGGATTTTCTTGAACAAACTGATGCCCCTCAAATAAAGCATTAAAGACTGGACGCGTCACGAGGTGTTGTGCAAGCATTTCAATTGCATTTTGTTCAGAGACAGTCGTATTCAAATTGCTACGCAATTCGGTCATAAAATCATTAAACACCCGCCGTGTTTCAGTTTCTGATTTCGTCAAAACTTCAGTTAAGCGTGCGATATGAGTTTGAGCGAGATCACCAACATTTATTGCCCATTTTTTCCAATAGCTAGGATCGTAAAATCTATTAACAATAGCAGCTTTAATGACATCTTTACATTTAGAAAAAAGGGGGAGTTCTCCTTGTTCTTCACATGCGTGAGAGGATTCATAAGTTGCTAACCCAATATTAAGTCCTGAATATTCTAATTTTGAGCGTGTAGGTAAATCATCAATAACCGTGGTCGTATCTTCTAACGCAAGTTCTTGAGAAGCAGCAACAATTTCAAGAGCATCGCTTACGTCTTGTTTTTTGTGCATATGGTGAATTATTTTATTAAAGTTATCATCATGGGCTCGTAAAGCATTGAGAACTTGCCAGATGACATTATACTTTTGGTTTTTTTCTAAGGCTATTTCCGGCGGAATATCAGCGGGTATCCCAACGGGTAGAATGATATAGCCTCTTTTTTTACCCTCTGCTCGACGCATGACACGTCCTATTGCTTGAATAATCTCAATTTGACTTTTGCGCGGGTGTAAAAATAGAACAGCATCAAGAGCGGGTACATCAACACCTTCAGAAAGACAGCGTACATTGGTAAGTACACGGCAAGTATTTTCCCCCGCATCTTCCTTTAACCAGTCGAGTTGTTTTGTACGCTCTTTAGCACTAAAGGTTCCATCAATATGGGCAAGGGTACAGTTAAGAGGGGGAGTATCTTTATAGTTTTTATGAAGAGCGCGCAAAGATTCTTGCACTTTTTCTTTTTTGAATCTTTTGCATATGCGTTTAGAAGTATCAATATCTTTGCAAAAAGCTAAAGCTCTACGCATAGGCTTGGGGTCATCTTCAAGATCAAGTTTCAGATCCATTTTGGTAAGGGCTCTATAACAGCCATTAATCTTGGTCCTATCGTCAAGAATAAGTTCATAATTCTTATCGGTAATCAGATGTTGAATGGATTGGCTTACTTCTTTTTCATTGACAACTAATATGATAACTTTACAAGGTGATAACAGCTTATCCTCTAAAGCACGTGAAAAGTTGTAAGTGTAAAGTTGTTTGCCATAGAGTTTTTCATTATCCATGGACACCAAAACGTTATTGGATAAGAAAGCATTCCTTTTCAGCTTGTCACTAAAGATCTTTGGGGTTGCTGTCATGTAGAGGCGTTTTTTACCTCGAATGATGCTGTTATCATGAACCTTGATAAATTCAGATTCATACTTGTCTGTTCCCAACACAACACCAGTTGTTCTATGCGCTTCATCACAAATGATCAGATCAAATTCAGGTAACCCATGCTCTTTTTGTGCATCCGAAATCACTTGAATGGAATGATAGGTTGAAAAGACCACAGTCATTGCATCTGTTAGGTTTTCACGGGCTTCTTTGGCAAGGGCTTTTGCATCTGTTGTAGCAGGGAGCACAAGATCTGATGTT
>NZ_CM001557.1:1555607-1558825 GCF_000273375.1 Bartonella birtlesii IBS 325 | reverse complement strand
ATGCGGTAGCTATAAAGAAGATAACAGCTATAAAGCACGCGTGAAAAAAAGCAGGCTTTCATAATCAAAATGCAAATAAAGCATTTATTATAAGAGCGCGGCTTTATTAAGGTTGTTTACATTAGAGACCCTTATAAACAAAATTCACAAAAAAATTAAATTCATTTAGTAAAAAAACAGATAAGTTATAAAGATAAAAATACGCATTAAGAGATCGTTTCTAAATATTATAAATGTATAATTCAGAAAATAATGCAATCGTTTAAGAAAGCCTATAATATAGCTTTAAACGTACATAAATATAAAATAAGCAATTAATAATCATAAAATATTATCAATACACAACGTATTTAAAAAATACAAAAAATATCAAAAAAGATAAAATAATATTTGACAATAAATACGCATTTTGTTATATACATAATCAAGTGATCAAAACACTTCCTAAAGCGGATAAACTACGATAAGGTTTCTCCCATTTTTAAAAAACTGACTTTCTTTTATGCTTTAATTAGCATATATGATGATTTTGTCGGGTGTGGTCATATTATACAATACCCTATGGGGAAGGTATGGCAACAGACTTTAGGCTGTGTTTTGAGCACCCGACGCCTTTATAGGAGTCAATTCAAAACATTATTAACCTAAAGGAGTTCATTATGAACGCTATCTCAAAAAAATATGAATTTACAAATGAAACCAAACAAGTTGGTTATGCTACACTTTATCGCATCCGAGCATTAAGAGACTTTGGTGATGTTAAAGCTGGTGATCTCGGTGGTTTTATTGAGAAGGAAGACAACATTTCTCATGATGGCAATTGCTGGGTTTACGATAAAGCACACGTCTTTCAAAATGCAAGGGTTTATGGCAATGCTAAAGTTAAAGGCTTTTTTGTTGATGTTTATGGCGATGTCCAAATTTATGGCAATGCTATTTTTGAAGGCATGACAATAAATGATTATTGTGAGGTTTATGGTAACGCCCATATTCAAAACGCTGTTGTAATTGAAGGTAATGCAAAAATTTATGATAACGCTTCTGTAAGCGGGCATGCCTATATTTCTGATGAATCTGTTATTTGTGATAATGCTCATGTCGGTGGCAATGCAAAAATAAGTGATGGTGCTTATATTTGTGATGAATCGCGTGTATTCGATGATGCTGTGGTTTGTGGTGCTCTTGTCTCAGGGGATTCTTATATTCATAGCGCCGCCTCTTTAACTTCTGATGATCAAATTAATGATGAGGCAATTCCAAGATTCGGTAGTGAAGATGATTATTTTAGTGATGAGTACGAGGATAGTTTTTTTTGATTACTATGATACATCATTGAATTTGAAAAAGGCATTTTGTCTATAAAGAAGTGGGCGCGGGGGGCGCCTGCTTTCAGAGAGCAATATAAAAAGGTATTAAAATCTCCATTAAACTCAATAAAACATGGAACATAATTAAAATTATAGGTGTTGGAAATGCTCAATCATGATGATATTGAAAGTATTGAAATTTCTTTTACTGTAAATGGTAAAAAAATAAAATTTGATAAAGAGACTAATGATAAATTAAAGAAAAATATAGATTGGGAGAAATTTTTGTCGCAATTATTCTTTGGTAAAGAATAATAAGTCCTCTGGGACAAATGCAGACATTTTATGGGGGATATAAAAATGCCTAAAATTTTTATTGTCTATAATGATCAGACTGCCTTAGAGCAGCTCGAACTTATTCTTTTCAAGCTTGGATTGGAACCATACGTTCTGAAATTTACTAGTAGTGATGATTTAACTACCATTGAGGATTTTAAACAAGAGATTAGTATGCAAACTAATTCTACAAAATTTGGTATTGTGCTACTTACTCCCGATGACATTGGCTATGCAAAATCTGCTGGTAAAAAAGACGCACAACCGCGCGCTAATCAAAATGTTATTTTTAAAATGGGTATGTTAATTTCTGCAATTTCTTGCAGAAATCTTGCTATTTTAAAAAAACGAGATGTTGAGGCGCCTTTAGATTATGAACGGATAAATTGCATCCCTTTTAATGAACACGTAAAAGAGACGCTCCCAAAACTTGTTGAACTATTAAACACAGCCGGATTCAATTTAGATACAGTTAACTACTGAATTTTTTTCTTTGCATGAAGTATACGCAAGATACGCACTCTTCTTTGTTCTAAAGGATAAGGCTTTAGGAGCATATGGGATAAAAACATCCCGTACAGGTTTATTTTCTTGTAATAAAAGCATAAAATGATATAATCATCCCGAAAGGGACGATAATGATTGAAAACAGAATAAAAATATTGGGATTTATTGTTAAAAATACACGTAAAAAACAAGGATTAACACAAGAACAGTTAGCAGCTACATCAGGGGTTGGTGTGCGTTTTATCCGTGATTTAGAAAGAGGCAAAGAGTCTTGTCATGTTGGAAAAACCATACATGTGCTTTCAATGCTTGGTCTTGACATTCAGATTGAAAATGAAAAATTATGACCCGTACACTTGATGTTTATTTACAGGAAAAATTAGTAGGTCAATTACAACAAAAAAAAAGTGGAGATCTCACGTTTCTCTACGATACTGATTATTTGTATAAAGATTTACAGGGCATCTCTGTCTCTCTACCTCCTCGTGTTGAAGCTTATAAAGGTCAAGCAGTAAAGGCCTTTTTTTCAGGTCTCTTACCCGATGATAATGTAAGATATCGTTTAGCAACTTATTTAGGTCTTTCTGAACAAAATGCTTTTGCTTTGCTTGAAGTTGTTGGGGGAGATTGTGCTGGTGCTCTCGCTTTATATCCACATGGACAAGTTCCAAATTTGCCAACTGATGATGTAGAAACTCTTGATGATACTCAATTGAAAGAAATTCTTGAGTGTATTAAACGTCGTCCAATGCTTGCTGGTGGAGATGGCTACAGATTGTCTCTTGCGGGTGCACAAGATAAATTAGCGGTTGGCTTTAAAGATAATCGTGTTCAACTCATTAAAGGGGGGGCTCCGACCACGCATATTTTGAAACCTCTCATTGAACATATTAATGATAGTGCGCATAATGAGCTTTTTTGTATGAAATTGGCAAAACTCGTAGGTATTAATGTGCCGGAAGTGTATTTACATTTTGTCAATAATACACCTTATTGTCTCATCACTCGATATGACTGACAAAATGATGATTTTAGTGAGTGATTAAACCACGTCTTAAAAAAACATGC
>NZ_CM001557.1:1551660-1554765 GCF_000273375.1 Bartonella birtlesii IBS 325 | reverse complement strand
ACAGTTGATTTATCTTTCTCTTTACCTGCTTTTGCGAATTTCATTTCTGTAACGTAGTAAAACTTTTCGGGATTAGAGATCTCTGTCTGTTTTGGATTACCCTTTTTAAAGGTCACGGGATAAGGTTCCACATCTTCATAGTTTACATGCAAATGACCGAGTTTACGTCCTGCGTTAACAAATTTCCAAAAATCTTCAGCGCTTTTAACACAAGGAATGCGAGGCAATTCTTTAGAGAGGTTATCAGCATAACGAGCACGATAATCTTCCGAATGTAAAATCCCATAAACGTAATAGAAGAGATCATCTTTTGTTACGCTTTCATTCGGATAAGCTGCTTTAAAATGTGCTAACCCTTCATCAGTAATAGCATCACGCCGTTGTAAACCAGCTGTTTTGATCTCATCTTGAGAATATGTAAACAAATAAGACTGGTTATCGTCTTTATCTTTTAAGGATGTAATATTTTCATAACAATATCTTGGAAAGCCTTGTCCATTGCTTATTACCTGAACATCAGGCAAAATTTTACTCATCAAAACAGAAAACCCTTTTTTTCCTCCTAAGCCTGTAATTTGCATTACCCTATTTTCAACCGTTTCTCCTATCGGAAATATTCGCGGCATTTGAGAAATTGCTTCATTAAAAATACGGTTGTAATAAAGCCACTGTTGTGTAAAAGGACGGTAAAGACTTTGTGTAAAACATGCATTGTTAAACTCAAAAACCTTTCCTTTAGCTAAATGTTGTTTAAGATTAAGACTCCAACTGATCCTCTTTGCATCCGTATTGACGAAATTATCTACAGCATTGGTACGCGTTTTACGGTCAGTATGCGCATAGGTATCGTTAAAACGTTTTACCTCGCTATTATAGAAGGAAATCATGTTATTCATATTTTTTGCTAACATTTCACGACTTGAATTATATGCCCAAGCATCACGATTGGTTTTTAAACCACAAGAAAATGTTTCAAAGAGCTTTTTACTATGTCCTTTTTTATCACCCAAGGCTAAAAATTCTTTAAAATTGTCATCACGTTGACCAAGCCAATCACCATGTTTATCTGGTGTAATTATTTGCCAACCTTGTTTGCTCTGTGTAATACCATCAATGCTACCAAGGGATTCGATTATTGTAAGCTTTTCTTTTCTCGTGAGATAATCTCCAATATCACGGAAATATATTTTCCCACGCTGCTGAGATTCTGGATTTTTTACGAGAATAGAGATAGCTATAGGGGCTCGAGAACCTTCACCAAAAACTCCACCACTTTCTTTCTTACGTTGTTCTCCAGAAGTCCGCGCATTCCCCCGTAAATGGAAAATATAAAGGCTGCTAAATTCTTCAACGAGGCATTTGCGTAAGCCATCCATAGAATATCCAGTGATAAAACTTGCATTTGTGACAAAACCAATAACACCACGGTTTTTTATACGGTCGCTTGCCCAACGGATAGCGCGGATATAACTATCATAAAGTGCTTGCATAAGACTTGCATTCGATTGAGCGGCATAAGTTGCTTCTATACGTTCATCTAATACGTGATAAGATGTATTTGGATTATTATCATTAGCACTTCTTTGACCTGTTGAATAAGGAGGGTTACCAAAGATAACTTCAATATCGAGGTTTTTCTGATGTTCTAAATATTCACTGTTTTCTTTGAGTATACCTTCTATAAGATCTTTTTCTTTAAGCGTTTGAAAAGTATCAGCCAAACCAATATGCTTAAAAGGAATATACTCACCTTTCTTCAGACTATGATAAGTCGATTCAATGTTGATCGCTGCTATGTAATAGGCAAGTAAAACAATTTCATTGGCGTGGATATCATGACGGAATTTATATTCCATATCCTCTGGTTTGATGAGATTGGATTGTAAAAGCCGCGTGATAAAAGTACCCGTTCCTGTAAAAGGGTCAAGAATAGAGACACCACGTGATCCTAGACTTTTTCCAAACTCATTGCGTAAAACATCATCAACAGAATGAATGATAAAATCGACAACCTCTATGGGCGTATAAACAATCCCAAGCCTATCCGTTGTTTTCTTAAATGCCTTGGCAAAAAAGCTTTCATAAAGGTTGATAATAAGATTCTGTTTTGCATGAGTTTCGGTAATCCCTGCTGTACAGAACGTGACACTTTTGTAAAATTTATCAAGATCTTTGGTTTTTTCTTCGATATTGATTTTATCCAGTTCTCTTAAGATCTTGTCCATTGCTTGCGAAATGGCATTGTTTTGTACAAATTCATTGCCTTCAAATAAGGCTTCAAACACGGGACGCGTGACAAGATGCTGTGCAAGCATCTCAATGGCTTCTTCTTGTTTGATATCGCTGTTGACGTTGTTTTGTAATTCCTTATGGAATGCATCAAAAGCATGAAAGGCTTCACTGTTTTCATCAGCAAGCAGGTTTTGAAGATGTGTAATATGGTTTTGAGCAATCTCAGAAACATTGTTTGCCCATATGCCCCAATAATCCGTGATTTTAAAACTATCCAGAAAAATGGCTTTGACAAAATCAAAAAATTCAGAACGGCGGAATAAGTCTCCTTGTCCTCCAGATACCGATTGAGATTTGCTTGCTGCTGTTCCAATCACATGTCCAGAACTTTCTGCTTTTGATTGGATCGAGACCTCATCAACTGTTGTGGTAAGCTCTTTTAATTCATCGTCACGCTTGATCTCTATAATCTCAATCGTATGACTGCTATCTTGTCCTAAAGACATTTGATTAATTGTCCGAGCAAGCCTTTCATCATGAGAATGTAAAGCATGCAAAACTTGCCAAACAACACGGTATCTCTTATTGTTTCGTAAAGCTTTTTTGGCTTCTAAGTGTGAAGGAATGATAATGGGTAAAATAATATAGCCCGTTTTCTTATTTGGAGCACGACGCATCACACGTCCTACCGCCTGTATCACATCCACTTGGCTATTACGCGGATGTAAGAACATGATGGCATCAAGAGCAGGAACATCAATCCCTTCTGAAAGACACCGGACATTGCTTAAGATGCGACAAATATTGTTTTCAGCATCTTGTTTCAGCCAATCCAATTCTTCATTGCGTTTTTTGACACTTTGTGTTCCGTCA
>NZ_CM001557.1:1548921-1550760 GCF_000273375.1 Bartonella birtlesii IBS 325 | reverse complement strand
TCGATAAAACCACCAAGATGCCCAGCTTTGACATCATCAAAATCTTTTTAAGCACGAATGCGATAAAGGTTTATAATATTTCGAGTAAGAGCATGTTTGATTTGTTTAATTTCACTAGTTAATTCATATTTTTTAGACATAAGAAGACCCTCACATAATAGATATGTGTTAAACGGTTAGGAAAATTTGGAATGGGAAATTTGAAAGAGGGGCGCCCCCGCACCGCCCGCATCTTATTTACGCAGCGTCTTTTATGGTGTGATCACAAATTTTGATATGACCATTCAATTTTTTGGTATCTATATATGAATTGCCAAAAACACTCACTTTATCGCAAATATATGTATAGCCTGTAATTTTTGCATTTTCATAAATACAAACATCATCACAAACCACAGCAAAAAACCAAACTTGAGCATTGTCATAAATTCTTGCATTGCCATAAGCTTGTGCATATCCAGTTAATAAAGCATTATCATAGATTTTAGCATGACCTTTTATAACAGCCCTGTCAGATACTTCAGCATGATTCAAAACGCAGGCATGATCGTAAACATAAGTTCTTCCAAAAACCAAGGCATGATCAGCAACCCTTGCATTGTCATAAATTGTTGCACAATCAAAAACTTTAGCATTGCCTTCAATTTTTGCATTATCGAAAACACTAGCGTAATCACAGACTGTAGCGTGATCAGAAACATGAGCATTATTATAAACACAAGCCTTATCATAGACCCAGCAATTACCCTCATGAGAGAGGTTACTTTCCTTTTCAATAAAGCCCCCTAAAGTACCTGCTTTAACATCAGCAAAGTCTTTTAATGCTTTAATACGATAAAGGGTATGATTATTAATTACACGTGTCTCATTTGTGAGTGCAAATTTCTTTTGCATAGCACAATTCCTTTATAAAGAGATTTAAATTTTAAAATGAGATGTTTAAAGAGGAGGCGCCCCCGCCGCGCCCGTATGTTATTTAAGCTGTTTTCCTATGAGGACGACACATAACAAAGCAAATTTCACCATAAGGAGAAAGGCGTTCTGTATAAACATTCTTCATTGTGTCACCACAAATATTCTTAGTAACAATAGCCATGCCACATGCATTGGCATTTTCATAAACATGCACTTTACTTACAATTTTTGCACTATCGAAAACATGGGCATTATCATACACATGGGCATTGGCAAAAACCTTTGCTGAATCGTAGACGCGAGCATTACCATATACAAAACCACCAACACCTGCATTGCCATAAACCTGCGCATTTTCGTAAACACGACCAGGGCTCACAACAATGGCCTGATCACCAACCCAGCAATTACCATCATGGGAAAGATTTTCTTCAGATTCAATATAGCCACCAAGTTGACCAGCTTTAACATCACCAAAATCTCTTAACGCCTTAATGCGATAAAGTTTTTTACCCTCACGAAGAATTGTTTGATTTGTGAGTTGATATTTTTTTACAGAATTTTGCATAATAAATCCTTACGAAATTAGGTTTTTAATTGACAGCCCATAAGGGCGCCGGGCGCTAAAAACACGGTCGTAAGTCCGCCGCTATACTTTCCCCTCGCGAAGGGTATTGTATGGTATAGCTACACCCGACAAAATCGTTATATGCCAATGATAGCACAAAAGAAAGTCAGTATTTTAAGAAATGGGAAAAACCTTACGTGGCTTAACCGCTTACGATTAAGTGTTTTTAGCACTTGAGTATTTATATAACAAAATGCGTATTTATTGTCAATTATTATTTTATATTTTTTGATATTTTTTCTTATTTTTTAAATACGTTGTGTATTGATAATATCTTATGCTTATTAATTTCCTCT
>NZ_CM001557.1:1545777-1547720 GCF_000273375.1 Bartonella birtlesii IBS 325 | reverse complement strand
ATAAGCTTCAAGAGGGATATCTGTCATGACGATATTGCTGTTATAAATAACAGTTGATTATCTTTCTCTTTACCTGCTTTTGCGAATTTCATTTCTGTAACGTAGTAAAATTTCTCAGGATTAGAGATCTCTGTAACTTTGGGATTACCCTTTTTAAAGGTCACTGGATAAGGCTCTACATCTTCATAATTCACGTGCAAATGACCGAGTTCACGCCCCGCTGTTACAAACTTCCAAAAATCATCAGCAGTTTTTACACAAGGAATGCGAGGCAACTCTTTACATAAATTATGAGCATAACGGGTACGGTAATCTTCTGAATGAAGTAAACCATAAACATAATAAAACAGATCATTTTTAGTGAGTGTTTCATTCGGATAAGCTGCTTCAAAATGTGCTAATCCCTCATCCGTAATGGCATCACGGCGTTGTAAGCCAGTACTTTTACTTTCTTCTGTAGAATTCGTAAACAAATGGGATTGGTTATCATTTTTATTTTTTAAAGATACAGTATCTTCGTAAATATAGCGGGGAAAGCATTGAATACCACCTTCCATCATATTAACATCAGATACAACTTTAGTCATAAGTACAGAAAAGTCTTTCTTTGCTCCTATGCCTGTAACTTGTATCACCTTATTTTCAACCGCTTTCCCCATAGGGAATATGCGCGGCATTTGATAAGTTCTTTCATTAAAAATACGATTATAGTAAAGCCACTGTTGTGTAAAAGGACGATACAAGCTTTGTGTGAGGCACGCATTTTCAAACTCAGAAAACTTTCCTCTTACCAATTCTTCTTTCAAACTGCTACTCCAACTGATCTTTTTTTCATCTGTATCAACAAAATCATTTACAACTTTCATACGTAACTTACGTTCAGTATGTGGATAAACATCATTAAAACGTTTCAATTCGTTGTTATAGAAAGTAATCATATCACTCATATTCTTAGCTAAAGCTTTACGGCTTGAATTGTATGCCCAAGCATCACGACCGCTTGAGATACCGCAAGAATAAGTCTCAAAGAGCTTATTATCATGCCCTCTTTTTACACCTAAAGCTAAGAATGGTTCGAAGCTTTCATTACGTTGACCAAGCCAATCACCATGTTTGTCTGGTGTAATTATTTGCCAGCCTTGTTCACTTCGTGTAATACCATCAATGCTACCAAGGGATTCGATTATCGTAAGCTTTTCTTTTCTAGTGAGATAATCTCCAATATCACGAAAATATATCTTCCCACGCTGTTGTGCATTTGGATTTTTTACGAGAATGGAAATCGCTATAGGGGCTCGAGAACCTTCACCAAAAACTCCACCACTTTCTTTCTTACGTTGTTCTCCAGAAGTCCGCGCATTCCCCCGCAAATGGAAAATATAAAGGCTGCTAAATTCTTCAACGAGGCATTTGCGTAAGCCATCCATAGAATGTCCAGTAATAAAACCGGCATTTGTGACAAAGCCGATTACCCCAGCATTATCAATACGGTCACTTGCCCAGCGGATAGCGCGGATATAGCTATCATAAAGTGCTTGCATATTGGTTGCTTTTGAATGAGTAGCATAAGTTTCACTAATACGTTTATCTAATATCGGATAAGGAGTATTTTTTGCATTATCATTTTCGTTTTTTGCTTTGTTGAATAAGGGGGATTACCAAAGATAACTTCGATATTTAGATTTTTCTGGTGTTCCAAATATTCACTGTTTTCTTTAAATAATTTTTGTAGCAGATTTTTCTCTTCAAGCATCCGAAACGTATCGGTTAAACCAATATGCTTGAAAGGAATATAATTCCCTTTCATAAGACTATGATAGGTCGATTCAATGTTAATGGCTGCTATGTAATAGGCGAGCAAGACAATCTCATTGGCGTGGATATCATGACGGAATTTATATTCCATATCCTCTGGTTTTATCAGTTTAGATTGTAAAAGCCGT
>NZ_CM001557.1:1542474-1544027 GCF_000273375.1 Bartonella birtlesii IBS 325 | reverse complement strand
AAAAGCGGATAAATTTTTTCAAAAGGGTTTTTAAAGGCTGTTTATCCACAGCCCATGAGAGAGATCAGATCAGCAAAATAGTGAAATCTGCTATTCGTTTGACGTGTTCATCAAGACAAATGCACCATGGGCTTTAAAATATCAGAATGAGTATTTTGATAGGTTTTATGAAGCATATTATAGATAGGTTTTGTCTGTTTTTAAAACCCCCAAAACACCGACAAAACCCTCTTAAATATATATTAAAGATTGTATTTATGTGTTGTGTTTAATATAGGTTGTTCATTTGAAATGATTAACTTATTGAAATATAATAACTTTTATTTTTGACTAAAAATATATATAAAGGGGGATGTAAAAAGAACACCCAAAACCCCCATAACCCCCTAAACTCATAACCATAATGGCTTGATAACATTTCTTATGAGTTACAAGCTATCTTTTGAAAGGCTTTAAAGGATCTCATGTTTTAATTACTCAGTAAAATGATCACTTTTGTCAGTTCAATTTACTGACAGATAACTGACAAATATATATTATTGATTGTATTTATGGGGTGTATCTTAATAAGGGTTGTATCATTAAAATACTAACATATTGAAATATAATGTTTTTAACTTTTTATCTCATTAAAAAAATACTATAGGGGTTAGAGTTAACTGACTAAACTGACAAAAATGACAAAACTCTTTTTACAAAGCCACTCAGATCATTTGCTTATGGAAAAAAGTTCCTTGATGAGAAGGTCATAAAAAGAGTTTTGCGTGGTTGTCTTAAGACTTCAAAAGAGGTTTTTCATTGTTTTATGCTTTTGTTTTTAACGAAAGGATGCCACTCATAGCGTTTATCAGGACGCCGACCTAATTCATTTTCCCCTATAGGAAATTCACGAATATAGTTACAACGACATAAAAGCTCTAAAGCTTGTTTAACGGTTTGATTATCTTTTAAAGAACGCCAACACCGTCTATAGATATCTCTTGCTGTAAAAACATTGGGTAAACAATCACAGCGTTCAACAATCAATTTTGCACGCTCTGCTGTTAATGTATCATGCGCCGCATAAAGACGTTTTGCGTGACTTAACAGATATTTTTCCCAACGCAATGCTGTTGTAATGGCATAGAGACCAATTTCAAAACCACCACTATCAAGAAGTTCAAAAATCAACGCAAGGCTTGCTATGGTCTTTGGCATTTTTAAAACATGTGATTGTAAGCTTTCTGAGAAACAACCACTTTTTGCTTCTCTATGAAGGTTTTCCAACCATTCATAAAATTTCTCTTGTGCTTTTGGCATAAAACGCATGATCAGTGGATGTTCTGGAGAACCTAGTCGTTTATCACGAAAAGAGCGAAATACCCCTTCATATTTTTGCCAGCCCTCTTGATTGGGAGGTCTATCAATCAATTTCCACTCTTGATTTTCATCGGGCCACACAAGCATTTGAAAGCGTTGCAATAAGCCGTCATTATTTGTTCCATGGTGCATTGCTTGAATAATGGGAATGATGCGTGAAGGTTGAATGCCTCCAATTATTGATAACGTTACAT
>NZ_CM001557.1:1539532-1541449 GCF_000273375.1 Bartonella birtlesii IBS 325 | reverse complement strand
ATTTCCACTCTTGATTGTCATCGGGCCACACAATCATTTGAAACCGTTGCAATAAACCGTCATCGTTTATTCCATGGTGCATGGCTTGAATGAGTGGAATAATGCGGGAAGGTTGAATGCCTCCAATTATTGATAACGTTACATGGGGGATAAAAATGGTTCCCCGCTCGATACGGTCATAGGTAAATTGATCATCTCCATTAAAAGCTGTGAGATAAAAAGCACGGTCTGTTTGATATTCTCTTCGTTCCAGATTGGTTAAAAAACCAGATAACTCATCACGCACCATTAAGAGACCGCGGGGGTTTTCTTTTAAGAGTTCCCCAAGCTTTTCGACGGTCACATCATTGACAATAAACCGAGAGACATCATCATCATGGGTATTATCTTTAGAGGGGGCTTCAGACAACAGAGCACGTGCTGTTTCAAGATCTCCTTTTTTCAGCGCTTTATTGGCTTGTTTTTTCTTTTCTGATTTATCTAAAGTTTCAAGTATCTCTTCAATTTCTTGTTTTTCTTTCTGTTTTAACCACTCTTTATACCATTCTTTTTGAAGGCAAGTGATAGGAGCTAAAGCGGCTTTCATGGCTGGTGTTTTCATGGTTGAAGGTTGTCCAATAAGAGCGCCCCAGAGATTAGGGACAATCGTCCAATCATCATGTTGTTTTGGGGCAATCCGTACGCCATTGCCAATGACAGCAGCCAAACCACAAAGAGCAGAGACAGCAATAAAATCGAGCGGGGCTTGTTGACGCTCTGAAACGTCATAAATATAGTTCATGAGTGGCATTGGGATCTGTAATAGATTGAAAGGTTCGACGGGTAAAAGAGCCGTAGCAATCGGTTTTAATTGCCCCCACCCATTTTGTTGTAAGGCTTGTTCATAAGGAATGGCTTTTAAACAAGCATTATCATTTAGAAAAACATTATCGTTATCATTGACGGGGGTATTTTCATTCTTGTTTTGTAAATTACTATCTTTCATAGTTTCCCTCTTTTAAGAAAGTAATACGTTATTAAAATCAGTTCCTTTTGGAGCTTGCATGATAGAGACCTCAAAGCCTTGTCTATAAGCGCGTGCAGCTAGGGTAAAACCTGCTTTACGACCCGCATCATCGCCGTCCATTGCAATTGTCAGACGTCCTTTTGTATGGGGTAAATTCACACGCATCATGCCACTGGTTGAAAGAGACGCCCACAAACTCACGGGCTCTGATAACAACCCAGACAGAAGAGACAGACCCGTTTCAATGCCTTCACAAATAACCAGATGTTTGGGATTGTCTTGGCTTAAATGCACCCCACCACCCATGACAGACCCCAACATGGCTTTTGCTGGTTTCTGATCTGTTTTACAGCCATTGGCTTGTAAAAAGGTTCTATGAATGGCAAAGGAGCCAGCACCCTTAACAAGAGCAACCAACGCGGGCAGTGTAATCCCTAAAGGGTGTGGACATTTGCTATGAAAGCGTAAATCAGTAGGCAAATCGCATGTAATACCCCGCATACGTAAATAGGTTTCTGCTAAAGTATTTTTGATTGGTTGGCATTGTTGCCAAATTTCTTTTGCTCTCTCTGTTTTCTGTTTTGCTCGTTTGAGATCAGCACAAAACTGTTTGGATAAAGAGAGCGTCTGATCATAAGCTTTATCAAAAAAGGCTTGTTTCCCAAGCAAGCCAATTCTAATGAGCGCTTGTATGATCTCTCTAAAAGAGCAGCCAGCATAACAAGTGAGTAAAAGACGCCCATCATGTCCATTGGCAAGGGATAAGCTAGGCAGCCTATCATCATGAGCAGGACAACGGGCTATCCCATAATATCCATGCCAAACACCACGCAAGGCACGTGTAATATCCTGCGCATTCTTAAAAGAACACATCATTTTAAATCCTATAACGTTGCGTCATAGGACGGATT
>NZ_CM001557.1:1532285-1538314 GCF_000273375.1 Bartonella birtlesii IBS 325 | reverse complement strand
TTAGTCCTTTCTTACTACAAATTTGATCCACACACTCATCCCACTTGTTATGTGCAAGTAAGTGGTTTTAGTTGATTCAACATAAACAGATTTGAAATGAGAGAATCTTACGATATTCGAGACTCTCATTCAACATACAAAACAGTGAATTATCATTATAAATCAATGTCTTGTAGACCGTGTAAGAGATACGATTAACAGCTCTTTTGCAGGTGCGGGTCGTTATGGATCCGGTGCCCATACAGGTGTATTGGCAAATGAACTTGGTGCTTTGTCCACCAGTGCTATGGCAGATCAATATAATCGTGATGCGGACCGCATGATGCAAGCCAATGCCATGATTGATCAAGCCAATCAAAGTCAGTTGGGAGTATCAAATAACTTCTTACAGGGTTATGGCAATGCCTATTCCAATGCTATACAGGGGGGAGGTGTGCTTGATGCCCACAATCAAAGAGTTGTTGATGCCAATCGTGAACGTTGGCTGGAGCAAGACAATAGCGGCTGGAATAGGTTGAATATGTTGATGAATGCTGCGCATGGCTTTGCAAGGAATTACGGTACGACAACGAATAATGTGTCAGGTTCTACCATGCAAGGTAATAGTCCATGGAAGAATACAGGAACTGTAGGCTCTCTAGCTCTTCAGGTAGCTCCGATGGCTTTTGGTTACATGGCAGGTGGTCCAGTAGGAGCAGCATTGGCAGGAGGAGCATCCAATGCCTTTTTAAATTACATGAATAGGTAATGAGAATGTAGAATAATTAAAGAATAGTTTTGTAGGAGAGTGTGATGGTTGCACCGATAATACCAATGGCTTTAGTAGCAGGAGCGAGATTTGCACCGCATATTATGAGATATCTTTATCCCAGAGTGGCTCCAAAAGCGGTTACAGGGGCGCAAAGATTTGGACAATTCATGAAAGCAAATCCAAAGAGTGCCATAGCTACTGGAGGAGCAATGACTCTTGCCCCTTTGATGGCACCAGAGGAAGTACATGCTCCAAACAACCCCTATTTACAGAATATGCAGCAGCCATATGGACCATTTATGCCCTATACGTCTCCTAGAACGGAAATGCCTCTTGGTGTAGGAAATCATTCCCCTATGCCAAATGCACTAGAGAGTACTCCACAAGAACTTAAACCTCATGTTAATGAACAAACGCAACCATTAGCACCCGCATCTCCAACACCGCCTCCTGAACCAACAGATGCAGAGAAATTTTTACAGTCCAATACTTATAAGTTTTTTCAATCTGATGCGTATCAGAAGCTTCAAGATCTTTTTGCAGGTATGGCGGCAGCGCCCTCAGGCGGTTCTGGGTGGGATGCGCTTGCAAGTGGTGTGAAGCATCTTAATGCAGGCGATAAAGAGAGAAGACAGGTTAACCAGACCGTCGAATATCTAAAGTCTAAAGGCTACAGCGAAGAAGAAGCCGCTATCATGGCACGGAATCCTCAAATGCTTAGCGCATTGCTAACAGGTGATGATACTTCTAAGTTACCTCTGGGGTATCAATGGTATACCAATCCACAGACAGGTGAACGTGAAGCGAGACCGATTAAAGGCTCTCTACAGGCACTTGAGTATAATCAGAAACTACAAGCACAGAAGGAATGGGAGGATAAAAAGAGAAGAAATGTTCTTGTCAATAAACAGCAGCTGCGTGCTGGATTAAGTGATATTGCAGACGCTATCAAACTCATAAAAGACGGTTATTCGACAGGGTTTGTTGGATGGGGGTCACGCGGCATTGGAGGAACACCTGCATATGAATTAGACAAATTATTGGATGGGATTAGAGGTGGCGTTCTAAAGACTGTATTTGAGAACCTAAAATCGATGAGTCCTAACGGCACAGCAGGGGTTGGTCCTATATCAGATTTCGAAAGTAAGGCGATGACATCGATGTTTGGTTCTTTGGATGTTGGGCGCGATAAGAAAGGATTGGAGAAGACTTTACGTCTTCTTGAAACAACATTGAGTGCTTTTAATAAGCTTAATGATACTAAATTATACAATGCGTTAACAGGGCAGCCTCTAGAAACGCCTAAGGAAATCTCTGATCAATATTCGATAGATTTATCGATGCCTAAAGGGAATTATGCAAATGCACCAATAGTAAAAAGTGCAAAAGATGTCGAAAACCTTCCAAAAGGAACAGTATTTTTGGTTAGGCGTGCAAATGGCAATCTAGTCCCTGTAGAAAAATAGGTTATCCCATGTCTGAATACAAAGATTATGATAAGTCACTTCTCCCTGAATGGGCTAGGAAATATAAGGTAGTTGGTCCTGAGATCCCCAACCCTCAAAATATAGCGGATTACTCTGAATATAAGGATTATGATAAGTCACTTCTCCCTGAATGGGCTAGGGAATATAAAGTAGTTGGTCCTGAGATTTCAAGCACTCAAGATACAACAGATGACTTCTCATTTTCTGATGAAGATCTTAGTGTGTGGGATGCGATTATGAGCCATGGGATATCTGGTTTAACAGCAGGTTATAGTGATGAGATACAAGCAGCGAATGAAGCGGGTTTTACGGATTATTGGAGCGGCGATAAACGAGCAGAAGAGATCTATAACAGAAGAGTAGCCAAGGAACGTGCTTACCAAAAAGCCTTGGAAGAAAAACATCCAGTGTGGTCTTCTATTGGTTATATACTTGGTTCTATTGTACCAACAGCAGCATCATTCATCCCTGGGCTAGGACTTTTAAGAGCCGGTTCAGTGGCAACATCAACATTTGGAAATCTTGGAAAGGCGGCACTTTTAGGAGCTGGTTCTGGTGCTTTGCATGGTTCTGGAGCAGGAGATGGTCTTTCTGGTCGTCTTATATCGGCAGGGACTGGTGGTGTTATTGGAGGAGTAGCTGGTCCTGTTGGTTCTCTTGCTGGTACAGCTGCTTCTTGGGGAACAAAAAAATAGGAAGGGGATTGCAACATGTTCCTTTTATAAAAGGAGGACGTTTTAATCCTGCTCATAAGGAAGTTCAAACCAAAGCAGTTAGAGAAGTTGCAAAAACATTATATGATGATGGTATTGAAAATGTTGCAGAAAGTCTTGCAAATGCACCACGCCATGCATTTTTGACAGATATTAGTCCGAATTTAGAAGTATCACTTGCGAATATGGGGACAACAAATACGCGTGTTTCTGAACTTTTGAAACAAGCACACGGGGAACGAGTGCAGAATGCTATTCGCCGTATTGGTCAATCGGCAGACGAAAACATTACGCCTCTCCAAGATACGAAAGTTTTAAAAAGGGCACTTAAAGAGAGTGGGGAAGCAGCATATGGACATCTTTATGAAAAAGCGATGCGAACTCCGATAGGGGAAAAGCATTATGGAGCTCTTGATAAGCTTTTTGAAAATGAAGTGTTTCAAGAAGCTGTCGAGCGAGCAGTTAAAATCTTAAAAAGAGATCGCCGTAAGGCAAAACCTGAGATGTTTTATTCGAGAGATTTTAGCCATCTTAACTATAAGCCTACAATGGAATTATTAGATCAAACCAAGAAGTCTCTTGATTACTTTATAAATAAACATCAGAATTTTGGCGACAAGCAAATGGTTTCTATATACCAATCGCTTAAGAAAGACTTGTTAGAGATAACGGACAGAATCTCTCCTACTTATAAAGCAGCACGGGCTAGTGTAGCAAAATATGAAGGTTTTGAAGAAGCGATAGCACAAGGCAAAAAAATTGCAGAAAGAGATGTATCTGGAGAGGGGATTGCAGAAGGTCTTCGTAAAGGAGTGATGTCAAATGGTCTCAATACCTATCATGTAGGGATGAGAGACTATATAGATGACATATTAAAAGGTTCTCGCCCTGTTAATAGCCTTTCGAATATTTTACAAACGGGTAGCATGTCTGATAATCTTAGCCGGTCTTTAAATCTTAAAAATATTCATGCGTTTAGAAAAGCTGTAGATGACGAAAGGTTCTATGAAGATGCAGCCCAAAGGGCATTCAAACCGTTTCAAGGAACGCCTGAACCTTCTCATTTTACAGGTGTTAATATGCCGTATGGAAAAGTGAGTGCAGCACGTGCAGGAGCAAAAATTACACAAAATATTTTATCGGATACAATTAGGAAATTGCCTCAAAAAGAAAGGCAAATATTTGAACGTGATATGACGAAGTTAGCAACTTTTGGCGTTAAAGGTATGAACCAGCAGGAAGTTGCTCAAATGTTACAAAGGTTCATAGATTGGCATAAAAGGGGAATTTTTACTGAGAAGGCAGCACATTTTATTTCTTCATTACTGATGGGAGAAACGGGTAGATGGACAAGGAGTAAGGTTCAATGACCCGTTATAGTCCTTCTGTCAATCAAGCGATACGGCAAACAGCAGCGCGTTATGGCTTGCCTGAAAGCTATTTATACCGTGTTGCGCAAGTGGAAAGTGGAGGCAATCCGAATGCAAGGAATCCACGCTCTTCTGCTGGTGGTTTGTATCAATTTATCGATAGCACCGCCAAACAATATGGTTTGCAGGATAGGTTTGACCCCATGCAAGCGGCAGATGCCATGGGGCGGTTGACACTTGATAATCGCAACCATTTAAGCCGTCTATTGGGAAGGGCGCCTAGTGAAGCAGAATTGTATTTAGCGCATCAACAAGGGGCAGGGGGAGCAGCGCGTCTTTTACAAAATCCCCATGCCAATGCAGCACAAATTGTTGGCAGCAATGCGGTTGGCTTGAATGGTGGGAACAGTGCTATGCGCGCCGGTGATTTTGTCAACCGTGTATTACAGATGTATGGTGGGCAACGGGCAAGGAGCCCATCTTTTGTTGCTTATAGTCATCCTGTAGCACAGGGAAAATTTGGTAATAGAGACAATTTGCTAGAAGTTTTACGGGCCTTATTAGCATCACAGGAAGAAGCTTCGAAAGAAGAAGAGAGTGATGAAGATGATAATCCTTTCATGACGCAATTTATGCGTGCATTTTACGGACCGTTTTACCGAAATTAGGATTTACGAGAAATGTCAACGATTTATGATTGGTCGCTTAGAGCGGCGGATAATACACGTTCTGATGATTTAATTGATTGGTCAGAAGGACAACGTCCTAGCACAATCAATAACAGTGCACGTGGTATGATGCAACGTGTAAGAGAGTATTTATCGGATACGGGCGGTGCGATAGAAAGTACGTTTACGGTTAATCACAGCCAACAAACAACATCGATTAGGCTCCAAACCAAATCACAATTTTTGGAGTACAAGAATGGTATAGTTTTGCGCTTTAAAGCAAAAGGCAAGAATGTTGGAGGAACCACGGTAGCGCTCAATAGTCTCTCAACTAAACCTGTTTACAAAGCGTCAGAAAGCAACGGTGCGATTTTGTTAGAGGGAGGAGAGCTTCAAAACGGATGCATTTATACTTTAGTGTATGATGAAGAGATCTCTGGTTGGCAGTTGCTTAATCCTACTTCTACACAGTCGCAATTAGGTTTGTCAGGTTCTCCTTATCCGTCAGGTTTTATCGGTACGTTTGCAATGCAGGCGTTGCCTAGTGGTTGGTTGCTGTGTGACGGACAAGCTTATTCACGGATGTTTTATAGTGATTTATTTGCGGCGATAGGCACGAGATGGGGGAGTGGAGATGGCTACAGAACGTTCAATATCCCGGATTTGCGTGGGATGTTTTTACGTGGTTATGATGGAGGACGCAATGTTGATACAGGGCGTAGTTTTGCGAGTATACAGCAGGATTTAATTCAAGCCCATGAACATGAGGGTCATAGGGTCTCGGTTTCACAGATAAGAGAGGATAATGCTCATTATTGGCATGGAGATGCAACCATTTTATGGGGGCATATACTTGATGATGATAAGAAAAAGAAAGTTTCGGCGGTTTCTGGAGTAAGAGAAGAAGATATTAGAACTTATGATATTTTATCCGTTCCTCGAGCGCAATCAGATAGACAACATCTCTCAGGTTTGTTGAACAGGAGAAGTGAAACGCGCCCGATTAATGTATCGGTTGTCTTTGCGATAAAAACCTGAGG